>CAMGJH010000048.1 GCA_946056345.1 uncultured Lentisphaeraceae bacterium
GGCGTGGCGCGAGCAATTATCGGCACGCGGGCGCTGGAAGATACCGCCGAGCTGCCGCGTTGGGTGAAGGCCTATGGCGGCGAGCGCGTGGCGGTGGGAATTGACGCGCGCGGCGGCTTCGTCCAGACCAAGGGCTGGGTGGAGACCTCAACCGTCCGCGCGACGGATTTGGCCCGGCGCGTGGCCGACCTGGGCGTGGCGCACATTATCTACACCGACACCGCCACCGATGGGATGCTCGGCGGCACCAACCTCCCGGCGATGCAGCAGATGGCCGAGGCCGTGCCCGGCGTGAAGATTACCGCCTCCGGCGGCATCTCCCTGCCCGAGCACGTGACGGCGCTCTGCGCCCTGAACTGCCCGAACCTCTGGGGCGCGATTGTCGGCAAGGCGCTCTACGAAGGCACCACCACCCTCCCGGCGATGATTGCCGCCTGCCGCTAAAGCCTTTCCCCACCCCTCCGCACGATGGCCCTCATCACCCTGCACAATGTCACGCTCGGCTTCGGCAACGCGCCGGTGCTCGAGAACATCTCCCTCTCCATCGAGCCCGGAGCCCGCGCCTGCGTGACCGGCCGCAACGGCGAAGGCAAGTCGACCCTTCTGAAGGTCCTCGCCGGCGTGCTTGAACCCGACAGCGGCGAGGTGCTCCGCCAAAACGGCCTGCGCGTGGCCTACCTGCCGCAGGATGTCCCGGCCGATCGCCCCGGTACCGTCCGCGAAAACCTCCTGCAAGCCATCACCGACCCCTCGCGCGAATATGTGGCCGATGCCCTCTGCACCCGCCTGGAGCTCCCGGCCGAAACGCCCTTCAACGCCCTCTCGGGCGGACTGCGCCGCCGCGTCCTCCTCGGCTGCGCCCTGGCCAAGGAGCCGCACCTGCTACTCCTGGACGAGCCCACCAACCACCTCGACATTCCCTCCATCCGCTGGCTGGAGAAGTTCCTCGCCACCGCCCCCTTCGCCTGCCTCTTTATCACCCACGACCGCGCCTTCCTCCGCGCCGTCGCCCGCACCGTCTTCGACCTCGACCGCGGCATTCTCTCGGGCTGGGACTGCGACTATCCCACCTTCCTCCGCCGCAAGGCCGAGCTCCTCGCCGACGAAGCGGTCTACTGGGAGCGCAAGTCCAAGAAGCTCTCCGAGGAAGAGGCCTGGCTTCGCCGGGGCGTGAAGGCCCGCACCTGCCGCAACGAAGGGCGCGTGGCCGCCTTGATGAAGTTGCGCGAGGAGTTCGCCCAGCGCCGCAGCCAGGTGGGCAAAGCCTCCCTCTCCCTCTCGGCCGAAGGCGGACGCACGGGCGACCTGGTCTACCGCTGCGAGGGCGTCACCTTCGGCTACGACCCCGCGCGAGCCATCTTGCGCGACGTCTCCCTCCGCCTCCTGCGCGGCGAGCGCATCGGCATCCTCGGCGCGAACGGGGCCGGCAAGACCACCCTCCTGCGCCTCCTGCTAGGCCAGCTCACCCCCCAAGCCGGCGAGCAGCGCATCGGCGCGAACGTCCAAGCCGCCTTCTTCGACCAACTGCGCGGCGCGCTCGACCCGGAGGCCACCGTCGCCGAGAACGTGGCCGAGGGCAAGGAGTTCGTCACCATCGGCGGGGTTCGCAAGCATCTCTATGGCTACTTGGGCGACTTCCTCTTCACGCCGGAGCGGGCGCGGACGCCGGTCAAGGCGCTTTCGGGCGGCGAGCGGGCGCGCGTCCTTCTGGCGCGGCTCTTCCTCAATCCCGGTAACGTGCTCGTGATGGACGAGCCGACCAACGATCTCGACATCGAAACCCTCGAGCTCCTGGAAGAGCAGCTGGCCAACTACGCCGGCACCCTCCTGCTCGTCTCGCACGACCGCGACTTCATCGACCGCGTGGTCACCTCCGTCCTCGTTGTGGAGGATGGCCGCGTGACGGCCTATCCCGGCGGCTACTCCGATTACGAAACCGCGCGCGAACGCCAGGCTACACAGACCACCCAAACCACGCCGGCCCCCGATAAGACCGAGGTGCCCGAGCCGGCCGCGCAGTCCCGCCGCACCAACCGCCCCGAACGCCTCTCCTACAAGGAACAGCGGCTCCTGCAATCCCTCCCCGAGCGCATTGAGGCGCTGGAGGGCGAGGTCGCCGAACTCAACGCCGCGCTCCTGCAGCCCGGCGCTGACTACGCGGCGCTCTCGGAGACCCTGGCCAAACGCCAAGCCGAGCTCGACGAAGCCTTCGAGCAATACTGCGAACTGGAAGAAAAGGCCCAGCGCCTGGGCTAACGACTCGCGCAGCGGTCAAGCAGCGCGAGCAGGGCGGCTTCGGTCTCGGGCGGGACCGGGAGGCGGCCCAGGAAGATGTCGGGCTTAGGCGCACCGTGGAAGTCGCTCCCCACCGAAGGCACCAGGTTGTGGCGGCGCGCGAGGCGCAGGAGGTTCAGCGTGGTCTCTTGGTCGTAGGTGGAGTAGTAGCACTCCATCCCGTCAAGCCCCAAGGCCTTCAGCTCGGCCACACGCGCATCGAGCTCGGCCCAGTCGGTCGTCAGGCTCAGCGGGTGGGCCATCATCACCACGCCCCCGGCGGCGTGAATCATCTCCAAGCACTCAGCCGGCGCGTAGCGGAAGCGATCGCGATAGAAGGGCGCGCCCTTGGCAAGAAAGCGCGCGAAGGCATCCTTGACATCGCTGGCGTAGCCCTTGGCAATGATTGCCTGAGCAAAGTGCACGCGGCTGACCAGTTCATCGCCGGCGAAGGCGCGGACCTCAGCCTCGGTGAGGGCGATGCCGCCCTGGTTGAGTGCCTCGAGGATAAGCGCATTGCGCTCGGAGCGGCCGCCGAGCAGACGCCCAAAGCGCGCGACCAGGGCCGGGTCCTGATAGTCGAAGGCGAGGCCCACCAGGTGAAGCTGCCCGCTGGGCACCTCGGCCGAGAGCTCGATGCCCGGGATGGCGCGCAGGCCGAGCGGCTTGGCCGCGGCTAAAAACTCGGGCAGACCCTTAGCGCAATCGTGGTCGGTGAGGGCGAGGGTGGTCAACCCCGCGCGGATGGCGGCCTCGGCCAGCTCCGTGGGCGAGAGCGAGCCGTCGCTAGCCGTGGAGTGAGCGTGAAGGTCAATCATAGGCCGCAGAGGGCGAAGAAGTCAGGGAAGGACTCGCGGACGCAGTCGAAGTCGTCGATCTCGACGGCGGTGTCGGTCTGGGTGGCGAGGAGGGCGAAGCACATCGCCACGCGGTGGTCGCCGGCGGTGTGGATGGCGATGGGGCCGGCCGGCGGCTGAAGCGGGGCCGAGCGACCCACCAGGCGGCAGCCGTCCGGAAACTCCTCAACCTCGAGGCCGAAGGCGCGCAGGCCGTCGACCATCAGGCGAATGCGGTCAGACTCCTTGGTGCGCAGCTCGGCGGCATCGCGAATGGAGGTGATGGCGGGGGTGAGGGCGGCGGCGATAAGTAGGGCCGGCAGCTCGTCAATCATCCGCACGATGCACTCGCCGGCGAAGGTAATCGGCTCGGCGCAGGGGGCAATCGGGCGGTGGCGGATATGCAAGTCGGCCACCGGCTCGCCGGCCAAGAGCCCCTCGCGCTCGAAGGTGAGGTCGGCCCCAAAGCGCTGCAACGCCTCAAGGATGGCGGTGCGCGTGGGGTTGATGCAGACGCGGCGGATACGGAAGTCGCTGCCGGGCAAGAGATAGGCGCGCACCAGCAGGAAGGCGGCCGAAGAGATGTCGCCCGGGAGGTCGAGGTTCAGCGGCTGGAGGGTGCCGGCAAAGGGGAGCATCACCGCGCCATAGGCTGGGCGCTCCACATTGCGGACCTGCACGCCCATCGCCTCGAGCATCCGCTCGGTGTGGTCGCGCGAGGGGCCGGGCTCGAGCAGCGCGGTGGGCGCGTCGGCGTAGAGCCCGGCGAGGAGGAGGCTGCTCTTAACCTGCGCCGAGGCCACCGGGAGCGTATAGGAGATACCCGTGAGCTTGGCCGGGCGGATGGTGAGCGGCGCGCAGCCGTTGGTGGCGGTGATGTCCGCGCCCATCATGCGCAGCGGCTCGACAATGCGCCCCATCGGCCGCTTGCAGAGCCCGGCCGTGCCGGTGAGGGTGCAGGTGACGCCCGCGCCGGCGAGCACGCCGGCCAGAAGGCGCAGGGTGGTGGCCGAGTTCCCGCAGTCGAGCGGACCTTCGGGGTCCTTAAAGCCGCGCAGCCCCACGCCCTTGACGCGCAGGATGTGCGTGGTCTCGTCCAGCGAGCACTCCACGCCGAGGGCGCGCAGGCAGCGCATCATCGCGAAAATGACGCCGCTGGCCGGGAAGTTGCGGATCTCGCTCTCCCCCTCGGCCAGGGCGGCAAAGAGGAGCGCGCGGTGGGAAAGGGACTTATCGCCCAAGGGCGCATACTCGCCCACAAAGGGCGCGGCCGGGCGGAAGTGGCGGAGTTGGCGGTTGTAGGAGGGGAGCCGGGCGGTATCCATCGGCAGAACCTTTCTATGCTTCGTCGTCGTCAAAGGGGAGCCCCAGGGCCTGCTTGACCGTCTTGAAGTGGCACTTGGCCACCTGCGGCAGGAAGTCCGGCCCGTGCTTGGCAATGAGCGCGGAGAGGGTCTTGGGCACCTGCGGCCCGGCACCCTTGGGTAGCGGCATCCCGGCGGCATCCTCCAACTTCTTGAGCTCGCGCACAAAGAGGTCGCGCGCCAACACCGAGGCCGTGGCCACGGCAATATCGCGCTCGGCCTTGTGCATCTGCTCGATGGTCAACTGCTTGCCCCGGGCCATCAACGCGCGGTTAATGACGCTCTCGGTCCGCGCAAACTGGTCGATGACCGCGCGCGTGCAGTCCGGCCGCTGCTCGGCCAGGGTCTCAATGGCGCGGGCGTGGCACCAGGCGAGGAGACGGTTGAGGTTGGCAATCTTGCCGTAAAGGGTGTTGTAGGTGGGGGGGCGCAGGAGGACCACCGCGCAGTTCTGCCGGCCGATGACCTTGCGCGCCTCGGTGGCGAGCTTGGTGATGCTCGTGGCCGAGAGGGTCTTGCTGTCGCGGATGCCCAGGTCGGCCAAGCGCTTGCCAGTCTCCTCGTCGATAAAGGCGGCCACCGTGACCAGGGGCCCAAAGATGTCGCCCTTGCCGCTCTCGTCGGAGCCCATATGCGGGGCGAACATCTTGGGGTCGAGTTCGGCCTCGTAGCCCACGGTCGCGGCCTTGAGCACCAGCGGCTCGAGGGTGAAGAGAACGAAGTCCTCCGCCTCGCGCCCCTGCACCACCAGTTTGCCAGAGGTGTAGAGGTTAATGGTCAGCCCCCGGCTTTTGAGCGCAAGCGTGGTATACGGCACCTGGACGCGCTCGAGGGCGCTCATCCCGGCGGTGACGGCCTCCAAGTCGGCCGCCTGCTCGGCGGTCAACTGAAAGGTAAAGAGGTTCTTCTTAGGCGCTTCGCGCTGCGAGCCGACAGCTGACAGCCGATAGCTGACAGCGCTGGCGCTCGAGGTGTTTGGCCCGTCTGAGCCGTGGGAAGATACAGCCATAGGTCCCTCCATCTATCCGTCGCTTTGCGTGCTGTCCGCTGTCTGCTGTCCGCTGTCCGCTCTCTCGCTTACGCCGGCGGATTCGCCGCGTAGTAAGCGTGAATGGCCTCTTCGCAGCCGAAGGTGGCGGCGATGAGGGCGGCGCGGATCCACATACCGTTGCGCATCTGGCGCCAGTACTTGGCGCGCGGGTCGTTGTCGAGCAGCGGGGAGATCTCGTCGCGCCGCGGCAGGGGGTGGAGGATGGCGGCGCCGGGCTTCATCAGGGCCGCCTCGATGGGGGTGAGCTTGAAGGCCGAGGTGTCGATCTTGGCCGACTCGCCGCTGGCGCTGTCCCACTCATCCTGAATGCGCGTCATATAGACCGCGTCGGCCTCAGGAAGGAACTTGTGCATGTCGTTGGAGACCTCGTAGCGCACGCCGCGCTTCTCGAGCATCTGGAGGATGTCCTCCTTAATCTGCAGCTCGGGCGGGGCCACGAAGATCTGGCGCACATTCTCAAAGCGCGTGAGCAGGTAGGAGAGCGAGCGCACGGTCCGCCCGCGCAGCAGGTCGCCCACAAAGAGCACGGTCTTGCCGTCGATGCCGCCCTGAGTCTCGAAGGAGCGGAAGAGGGTGTAGACGTCGAGCAACGCCTGGGTGGGGTGCTGGTCCTTGCCCGAGCCGGCGTTGATGATCGGCACATTGCGCTCGGAGTTGCCCAGCACCCAAGCCATCCGCTCGGCCAACCCGCGCGAGGGCGAGCGCATAATCACCAGGTCGAAGTAGGAGGAGAAGGTCCGCACCGAATCCTCCTTGCTCTCGCCCTTCAATTCCGAAGAGGTGGCCGCGTCGCGCACAGAGCCCGTGCGCATTCCCAGGATTTCGCAGGCCGAGAGGTGCGAGAGGAAGGTGCGCGAGCTCGGCTGGGAGAAGTAGAGCATCGCCCGGCGGTGCGAGAGGAGCGAACTCAGGAAGAGCGCCCCCTCCCGCCGCTTGCTCAGGCGCCGAATCTCCGTGGCCAGGTTGCAGAGCCGCTCGAGCAGCGCGCGGTTGAACTGTTGAGCAAAGAGCGTGTGAAAGGGCATCCCATCATCCTGCATCAAGTAGGGTGCCTTCTCGCGCAACGGGAGCGCCTCGAACTCCTCCCACGAAAGCGTCGTCATGTCCTTCAGCATAATGCCTTCCTTTCGGACCGACAGTCTACCACATTTTCCCTGCCCAAAACTAAGAAAAGCGCTTGCTTTTCTCAAAAGAAGCCGCTATACTTGATTTTGTAATGGTTGCAGAATGCGGCCCTCCGCCGCACCCCTGCCGCCATCCAAAACCAACACAACTCAAGGAGTCAACCCATGCGTTCGATTACTCATCTCGACCTTCAGTACGCCCACCGCTTCTACGGCTTCCAGGGCGAGGCCCAATACCTCCACGGCCACACCGGCGGCCTCACCATCGAGGTCGAGGACACCATCGAGCCCAGCGTCAACATGGTCTATCCCTGCTACGAAATCCAGAAGGTGGCCTGGGAAGTCCTCAAGAACTTCGACCACGCCCTCATCCTCCGCGAGGACGACCCCCTCCTGCCCGCCATCCTCGCCGTCTACGAGAAGCAGGGCATCCGCAACGGCTCGCCCCGCAACACGATGAAGGGCCCCGCCTTCAAGACCGACCTCGCCACCGCCTACCCCGAGTGCCGCCTCGTCGTCACCAAGGAGACGATGACCGTTGAAGGGATGATCAAGATGGTCTACGCCCTCCTCAAGGACAAGCTCAACATCGCCAAGATCACCTTCACCAGCGGTGTCAACGCCGCCACGATGGAC
>CAMGJH010000049.1 GCA_946056345.1 uncultured Lentisphaeraceae bacterium
GGTCGCCTGGTCTTCACCACCCAAGCGCCCGTCCCGCGCGGCCAGGTGGCGGGCCTCTGCCAGGCCCTCGACCGCGCCCTCACCGGCGCCAACGCGGTCCAAAATCCCGCCGGCCACCTCACCTTCTCCATCGATCTGGCGACCAACGCCCTTGACATTCTCGCCGACGAAGGCGTGGTGCGCGAGGTCAAAGGCCAGGCCTAAGCGGGCGCACTGAGGCAAAAAAGTTGCTTGGCACGAAAAAAGGGCTTGCATTCGCGGAAGGGGACTTGCTATACTTTGCGGCATTCTGCGGGCGTAATTCAATGGCAGAATAGGAGCTTCCCATGCTTCTTACGAGGGTTCGATTCCCTTCGCCCGCTCCACCCGTTATGGGCTGTTAGCTCAGTTGGTTAGAGCACTACCTTCACACGGTAGGGGTCGCTGGTCCGAGTCCAGCACAGCCCACCATATCTCTGAAAGAGGAGCCCGCGCAAGGGGCTCTTTTTTTGTTGCCCCTGTGTGTGCCGCCGAGGACGGCGGCTATCAGAACGGGAGACGCGCTTCTCTCGGCCCGTAGGGCCACCTCACGCGAGCGTAGCGAGCACACTTCTGCTATAATGGCCCCGGTTTCGTTATCCAAGGCCTTACAAGGAAGGAAGAGACGATGAATACGGAATTGGTTAAGCAAGTGCATTGGGTCGGTTATGTGGATTGGCCGGTGCGTGACTTCCACGGTTATCAGACGAAGCGTGGCTCCTCCTACAACGCCTATCTGGTGCAGGGGGCGGAGAAGGTGGCGCTGATCGATACGGTCAAGGCGCCCTACGCTGACTACCTCAAGCAGAATGTCGCCGCGCACTGCCCGCTTTCGAAGATTGATTACTTGGTCTGCAACCACGCCGAGCCGGACCACTCCGGCAGCTTCCCGGCGATGGTCGCCGCCTGCCCGCAGGCCGAGGTGGTCTGCAACGCGAAGTGCAAGGACGCCCTCTCGCGCCACTACGACACCTCCGGCTGGAAGTTCCGCGTGGTCAAGGAGGGCGAGACGCTCGACCTGGGCGGGCGCACGCTGCAGTTCTTCGACACCGTGATGTGCCACTGGCCCGAGAGCATGGTCACCTACCTGGTGGAAGAAGAGCTCCTCTTCTCGATGGATATCTTTGGCCAGCACTACGCCACCTACTGCCGCTTCGATGACGAGGCGAATATGGCCGAGGTGATGCAGGAGGCGAAGACCTACTACGCCAACATCGTCCTGCTCTACGCCAAGCCCGTCGCCGCCGCGGCGAAGAAGTTGCTGGGCCTGAAGCTGAAGATGGTCGCCCCCTCCCACGGCGTCATCTGGCGCTCGCACTTCCAAGAGATCCTCAACGCCTACCTCGCCTGGCACGTCAGCAAGCCCACCAAGAAGGTCATCGTCTTCTACTCGACGATGTGGCAGAGCACGCGCCAGATGGCCGAAGCGGTCGTGCGCGGAGCCAATGAGTTCGATGTGCAGGTCAAGCTCTTCGACCTTAAGGCCGTGGGCGACACCGAGCTCATCACCGAGCTGATGGACTGCGCCGCCTTCGCGTGCGGCACCCCCACCCTCAACCAGAGCCTGATGCCCCGGATGGCCGCCGCCCTCACCTACATTCGCGGCCTGAAGCCCGCCGGTAAGAAGGCCTTCTCCTTCGGCTCCTTCGGCTGGGCCAGCAAGGGCGCCGAGGAGGCACAGGAGTACCTCAAGGCCTTTGGCTGCGAGCTCCTCTGCGCGCCGATTACCTGCAAGTTCGCCCCCGATGCGGCCACGCTCGAGCAGTGCGTCGAGGCCGGGCGCGCCCTGGGCCGCGCCGCAGCCGCCATCGAGGCGTGAGAAGCGCCGCGGCCGCGCTGATCCTCTCCGTGCTCGGCGTGCTCTGCGCCGGGTGCGGGGGCATCCGCCCGCCGCGCGGGGTCGACCCCAAGGAGGTGACTCTGCTCACCACCGGCTACTGCGACTGCGGGGAGTGCTGCTCCTGGGAGCGCAGTTGGCTGCGCCTGGGCGCGCCGGTCTATTCTTCCGGGCCGCTAAAGGGTCAGCGCAAGGAGGTCGGCGTCACGGCCACCGGCACGCGCACCCGCCACGGCACGGCCGCCGTCGACCGCACGCGCTTCCCGTATGGCACCATCTTCGAGGTGCCCGGCTACGGCTACGCCCGCGGCGAAGATGCCGGCGGGGCCATTAAAGGCGATCACATCGACCTGTGGTTCCCCAGCCACCAGGCCGCCAAAAACTGGGGAAAGCGCCGACTGCGCGTCCGCGTCTGGCCGGCAAAATCGTAAGAGGAACGCAGATGGCAACTGCTTTTGAGACCTTGCTGCAGGCGCTCGGCGCCGCGTTGGAGATGGACCTGGCCCCCGCCGCCGATGGCATTGCCGAGGTGGCGATTGGCCCCCGGGCCGTGTGCTTGAAGCCCGTGGCGCAGGAGACGGCTCTGCGGCTCTTCACAACCATTCAAAGCCCCCTTACGCCGGCCTGCGAGCAGCTCCCGCCCGAGGTCTTAGCCCGCGCCCTGCGCCGGAACCTCTTTGCCGAGCAGACCGCCGGTCACATCATCGGCCTCTTTAACCAGACCCTCATCCTTTCGGTGGATCTCCCGCTTGAGCCGTTGAGCGCCGAGGAGCTTGCCGAGCGGCTGCTCCTGATTGTCCGCGTGGCCGATGAAGCGGAGGCCGAGCTCTTTGGCGGGGCTGCCGAGCCGGTGCCCCCCGGCCCGACCGAGGCTGAACCCGCCCCCGAAATGATGGCTTTCCTGCGCGCTTAACCCAAGCGCGCTTTTTTTGTAACCTTGCGCTCGGCTGCGCGTATACCGTGCAAAAGACGAAAGGATTGCTCCTATGATTACGATTGATACCTTGCGCGCAGTCGCCGCCAACCGCACCCTCACCCTCAATGCCGCCGGCAACGAGATGGTCGAGAACAAGCGCTTCCAGAAGTTCCGCTCCTTCTTCAATATTGGCACCGCCCGCGCCGAGAACCGGCAGACCCTCAACGCGATCCGCACCGCCATCCAGAACGACCCGCGCTTCGCCTCCCTCGGCGACACCGGCGTGAGCACCCTCAATCGCCTCCTCGGCGAAGTGCGCACCGACCGCGCCATCAAGGCCAGCCAAATCCGCTCGGTCATCGCCCAGATGGAGGAGCAGTTCAACGACCCGGTCAACCAGCGCCGCGGGCTGGAGCTACGTATCGACGCGCGCATCGCCGCCAATCCCCGCCCCGCCGCCCTCCGCCTCCTCACCGACGAGCAGTACGTCGAGATTGCCCACTACACCATCGCCAACAGCGCCAACGGCAACTTCTCCAACGTCGACATCCCCGCGCGCCTGACCGAGATTAACACCCACCTCGAACACCTCTTCGCCGAGATTGGCAACGACCAGGACCTGCGCAACATCTTCCTCGCCAGCACCAAGCGCCTCTTCGAGCACGCCCCCTCCGGCGACCTCTTCGACGCCATCCTCCCCAAGCTCCAGGCCTTCCGCGCCGACCTCGCCGCCGCTCCCCAGGGTGCCACCCCCGCCGAGACCGCCACCAACCGCCGTATCGCCGCCGAGCTGCTCGCCACCATCGGCAAGCCCATCGACCCGCGCCACTTCGCCCTCCTTAACAACCTCGCCGCCACCCTCCCTCTCCCGGCCATCGCCGCCCTCGGCCCCAACGCCACCCCCGAGGCCCTCTGCCAGGCCCTCAACACCTTCTGCGCCGCCATCCATAACACCGCGATGCCGCACCTCGAAGGCCTCCGCCCCCTCGAAGGCGGCGACGAACTCTGGCCCGCGCGCGTCTTTATCTCCGCGATGGCCGCCATGCGCCTGCCCGAGGCCGACCGCGTCAACCTCTACGCCCTCCTCACCTCCCCCGCCGCCACGCAGGTGGCGAACCTCTACGCCACGCTCGACAGCACCCGCTATATGGACTACGGCATCACGATGGGCCTCCTGCTCAATGGCGTAGCCTCCTGCGATAACCGCCCCGTGCCCCCGCCCGTCCGCCAGGAGGTCGACTACACCGCCTTCTCCCCGAAGACCCTCACCCGCCTCTGCCCCGCAGATGGCTGCTTCACCGGCAACGCCGTCGGCCCCGCCCGCCGCCTCCTGCGCAACATCCCCGGCTGCATCGACAACCCCGGCCGCACCAACCTCCTCACCAACGAAGACCCCGGCGAAACCTTCCAGCGCGCCGTCGTCCCCACCCTCAAGTCACTGGTCGCCTTTAACGCCGCCAATGAAATGAAGGCGGCGCTCGCGGGCAACACCACGCAGTTCCAGCGGGATATGCACCGCCAGCAGCACATCCGCCTGCCCGATGGCACGATGCTCCCCAACGACCACGCCGCGGCCCTCGACCGGCTCGCCTCCCTCCTCTCCGGCGACCCCGCCGCCCGCTTCGAGACCGCCCCCGTGGCCCTGCGCAACCGCGTCCACCTCGTCTCCGCCCTCCTCACCCAGCACACCGAGAAGCTCGTAGACGACGGCATCCCCATGGCCATCAACGGCCGTGACACCGACACGCCCTTCATGTTCTCCCTCGACCAGCACGGTATGCGCGACTTCTCCCTCGCGCTCAACCCCGATGGCGGCATCACCATCACCTACGACCGCCACCTCGAGATCCGCTCCGCTGTCGGCCTGACCGAAGAGGACCTCTACACCCAGCCCGGCAGCTTCCAAGCCGCCCACATCTCCATCACCCTCACCGGCGCAGATATGGATCACTTCCTCGCCGCCAACTGGACCGAAGCCGACCTCTCCGACGTCACCGAGCGCCGCTACAACCTCAAGGGCCCCGGCGACTTGGGCAACGTCCTCTACGCCATCCCCGACTCCTGCCGCCTCAACCCGCAGATCGAGTTCGGCTACCACATCCACCTCAACGCCTAAGGGCAGCGCCTCGTGCGAAACAGAAGGCCCCCGCAATCGCGGGGGCCTTTCGTTGCTAACAGCTAACAGCTAACAGCTAACCTCAGTGCTTTACGAAGGGCGAGATGGCGCGCATCTCGGCCACCACCTCCGGGCAGTGGGCGAGGACGTAGTCGATCTCCTCCTCGGTGGTGTAGCGGCTGAGGGAGAAGCGAATCGAGCCGTGGACCGCGGTAAAGGGCACGCCCATTGCGCGGATGACGTGGCTGGGCTCGAGGCTGCCGGCGGCGCAGGCCGAGCCGGAGCTCGCGCAGATTCCCAGATCGCTCAGATGGTAGAGCACGCTCTCGCCCTCGATGAACTCGAAGGAGATGTTCAGGGTGTTGACCACGCGGTTGGCGCGGTCGCCATTGACGCGGCTATCGGGGCAGGTGGCCAGCAGCCCGGCCTCGAGCTTATCGCGCAATCGCGCCATCCGCTCGTGCGAGCCATCGGTGAAGGCCGCAGCCGAAAGCTCGCAGGCCTTGGCCAGACCAATAATGTAGGGCACATTCTCCGTGCCGCCGCGCCGCCCGCGCTCCTGGTGCCCGCCAATGACGAAGGGCTTGATGCGCGTACCACGGCGAATGTAGAGCATCCCAATGCCCTTGGGCGCGTGCATCTTGTGGCCGGCAATCGTCAGCAGATCCACCGGCACCTCGCGCACATCCAACGGCACCTTCCCGGCGGCCTGCACCGCGTCGGTATGAACCGTGGCGCCGGCGGCCTTGCCCTTCTCGGCAATCTCCTTGATGGGGAAGAGCACGCCGGTCTCGTTATTCGCCCACATCACCGAGACCAACTTCGGCCCCGGGTTTGCGGCTAGCGCCGCCTCGTAGGCCTCCATATCGAAGCGCCCCTCGCCATCCACGCCAATCTCCACGACCGTGTGGCCCATCTCGCGCAGGCGCAGACAGGGCCCGAGCACGGCCGGGTGCTCCACGCGGCTGGTGATAATCGTCCCGGGCTTGCCCCAAGCGGCGGCCACGCCAAAGAGCGCGTGGTTATCGCCCTCGGTGGCGCAACCATTGAAGAGGATCTCCTCGGCGCGCTCGGCGTTGATGAAGCCGGCCACCTGCTCGCGCGCCTCGGCCACAGGCTTGGCCACCTGCCCGCCAAAGGTGTGCATACTCGAAGGGTTCCCCCACAGCTCCTCAAAGTAGGGCCGCATCGCCTCGACCACCTCCGGCGCCGGGCGCGTGGTGGCGTTGTTATCCAGATAAACCGTCCGCATAAGCCGCCTCGCCTTACACCATCTCAACGTGCAGTGCCGGGTCGACAAACTCGTGCAGCGCGGTGGCCACCAGATTATCGCGCGTCAACGCCGCACTACGGCAGCCCGCGCACATCCCGCGGAAGGAGATCTTGACCGTGTCGCCATCCACATCCACCAGCTCCACGTCGCCGCCATCCTTCTTAAGCACCGGGCGCACCTGCTCCTCAAGCGTCTGCTCGATGAGCTTAATCCGCTGCAAGGTGGTAAGCTTCTTCTCCGGCTTTGGGGCCGGCACGGCCGCGGCCTGATGGTTCACCTCGTCGATGACCTCCTGAATCCGGTCGCGGCACATTCCGCAACCGCCGCCAGCCTTGCAGAAGTTCGTCACCTCCTCGACCGTGTGCAGCCCATTTTCCTTGGTCACGCGCTCAATTTCGCTGCGCGAGACGCCGAAGCACGTGCAGATAATCTCGTCGTGCACCTGCACCACGTTCTCCTCGCCCGTGCGATAGTTGTGGATAGCCGCCTCGAGGGCCTCGCGCCCCATCACCGAGCAATGCATCTTTTGATCCGGCAGACCGCCCAGGTACTCGGCAATCTCCCGATTGGTAATCTGCTCGGCCTCCTCGACCGTCTTGCCAATCACCATCTCGGTCAACGCCGAAGACGAGGCCACCGCGCTCGCGCAGCCGAAGGTCTGGAACTTCGCCTCGGCAATCCGCCCATCGGGCCCCAACTTGAACATAAAGGTCAACGCATCCCCGCACGCCAGCGACCCAACCGTCGCCTTGCCATCAGGGTTCTCAATCGCACCCACATTGCGCGGATGACGGAAATGATCGAGCACTTTGTCAGTATAGTCCCACATATCGGGCTCCTCTCTCAATAACGCCCATACGATACCAAACCCGTCGCCTTTTTGCTACTGCCCACCTGCGCTCGCAGATGGCGGCTACGCCGCCGTGAGGTGTGCCGTGGGGACGCGGCCCTCAGAACGGGCACTGCAAAACGCTTCATTTCGGCCCGTAGGTCCCTCACGCGAGCGCAGCGAGCACCCTCACGCTAGGCGAGGGAGGGGAGCA
>CAMGJH010000050.1 GCA_946056345.1 uncultured Lentisphaeraceae bacterium
TGCCAAAGGCGATACCCGGCACCAGAGCCACGTGCTCCTCCTCCAGGAGACGGGTGGCGAAGGTGAGCGAGTCGAGCCCAAAGGAGGCGACGTTAGGGAAGACGTAGAAGGCGCCCTCGGGCTTGGGGCACTTGATGCCCTCAATGGCGGAGATCAGCTCGTAGATGCGGTCGCGCCGCTGGGTGAAGGCGGCGACCATCTTGGCGACGTCCGGCGCAGCCTCCTTGAGTGCGGCCACGGCACCCCACTGCGCAAAGGTGTTCGGCGCGGAGGCCAGGTGGCTCTGCAGCGAGGCGAGGGCCTTGGCGAAGGGCTTGGGGGCCGCGGCGTAGCCCAGGCGCCAGCCGGTCATCGCGAAGGTCTTGGAGAAGCCGTTGACGGTGATGGTGTGGTCGTAGAACTCAGGCCCGAAGGAGGCCATCGAGACCTGGGGCACGCCGCCGTAGACCATCTTCTCGTAGATTTCATCGGAGACCATCCACAGGTCGTGCTTCAGGGCCACGGTGCCCAGGGCCTTGAGCTGCTCGGGGCTGTACATCATCCCGGTGGGATTGGAGGGCGAGTTGATGACCACGGCCACCGTGCGCGGGGTAATGGCCGCCTCCAACTGCTCGGGGCTCATCAAGAAGCCGCTCTCCACGCGCGTCTCCACGAAAACCGGCACGCCGCCGGCCACCTTCACCATCTCGGGATAGGAGAGCCAGAAGGGCGTGGGGATAATGCCCTCGTCGCCGGGGTTGATGAGCGTCTGGAAGACCTGTGCGAGGGCCGGCTTGCCACCGTTGGCCACCACCACCTGCGAGGGCTCATAGTGGACCCCGTTCTCGCGCGCCAACTTCTCGCAAATCGCCTCACGCAGCTCGGGCAGACCCGCCGCCGCAACATAACGCGTCTTATTCTGCGCCAAGGCCTGCTCGCACGCGCGCTTAATGCAATCGGGGGTGTTGAAGTCCGGCTCGCCGGCGGCGAAAGCACACACGGCCACGCCCTGAGCCTTCAACTCCGCGGCCTTACTCGAAATGGCCAACGTGGCAGACGGCGCAATGGCCGCGACTGTTCTATTCAAGTCCTTCATCTGCTCAATCCTTCTCTCTATCGAAGTCGCATTTGCAAGAGGCTCTCTCCCTCTTACGCGCGCATTGTAGCACAACCCCACGCTCGCCGCTCACAGTTGTGCGCGCGTGGCCATCAAATCACGCCACGCGAATAGGCCGTGAATGCCCCTGTGGGGGCTGCTCGCCCCCGCACCCCTCGGGAGCGCGGTGCGCTCCACCCCAGCCGACGCGCCCTCCGGGCACTTCGGCTAATGGCTCCCCCAGCGCCATCCGCCCCGGGTCGAGGGCGAACCCGGGCCTACCTCGAGGCGAACCCGGGCCTACCTCGAGGCGAACCCGGGGCGGATGTGAAAGCGGAGCAGGCCACGGCACAGCGCGGACCGAGGCTCTCGCGCGTGCGCGCGCGTACCTTATATATATCAGTGCGGAGGGCGCCTCCGCCGGGGTGGAGCGTCCCACGCTCCCGGGGTGCAGGGCGAGCACCCTGCCTAGGGGTTCGGGGGCGAGTAGCCCCCCGGGCGTGCCGCCGCCGTTTGTATCGGGCGTGGGGTTGTGGTAAAATGGGCCCCATTCGTGAGAGAAGTTGGTTTATGAAGCGATTGAACAGGATTTGGTGCGTATTGGCGTGGCTGCTGGTGGCGGTTGCGGCATGGGGGCAATCGGTCTTCGATATGCCCAGGCTCTTCCCGCAGCACAAGCGGACGCTCTCGCAGTTTGTGGAGGCGTTGGGGCGGGGGGACCTCTTGGCGGCGGAGAGCGCGGCGCGCGCGGGGGTCAAGCTCTTCCCGCAGGACGCGAATTGGCACTACAATGTGGCGTGCGTCTGTGCGCGCGCGGGGCGGACCGAGGAGGCGCTTGACTGGCTGAAGAAGGCGGTGGAGCGGGGCTTCGTGGATATCAAGCAGCTGGAGGGGGATACGGATTTGTGCGCGGTGCGGGGGTTGCCGGGCTATAAGGCGGTGCTCGCGCAGGCGCGGGAGGCGGCGAAGGTGGGCGCGCAGCATGCGACGCTCTCGCGGGCGCTGGCCTCGCAGGTGCCGGTGGGTGCCGAGGCGGAGGTGAATGAGCGCAACACGCAGTGGGAGTGGGATCCGCGTAGTGGCGGGTATATGACCACGCTCGTGCAGCTGCTGCCGCCGAAGGGGGCGGTCGACCGCGCGGACTACGCCGGGCCGCTGGCGGAGGTGGTCCGGCCGATGCTCTCGGCGGAGGGGTGCGCGGGGCTGCTCTATGTGAACCGCGATGAGGACCTCTGCGCGGTGCGCTACGAGGCCTTTCCGGGGCTGACGCCGGTCCTCTACGGCGAGGCGGCGCAGCACGCGAAGGCGCACAAGGGGTTGGCCAACGGAGTCTTCTCGACGGGGCTGTCGGCGGTGCCGGTGGTGGGGAATGCCTCGGTGATGATGGGGAACTCGATCTTCTGGCGCTCGATCCCGCGGGGGATCTCTTCGGATGCCGCGGCGATGGGGCTGGCGTACCGGCTGGCCGCAGCGAACCAGCTCTATGTCTACGACGCGACGGTGGACTACTCCCCGGCTTTCCAGGGGGATCTGCTCTATGCGCGCAACCCCGCCATCATCGCTTCGGCCGATCTCGCCAGCGCCGAGAAGCCCGACGCGAAGGGCGCGCAGCGCGACTTGACCGAGCTCATCCTGGCTGCCATCGCGGTGATGACGCCCGAGACGAAACGCGAGATGCTCCAGCAGGGCGCCTTGGTGGCCACCATGCAGCGGTTGCTGCGCGAGCACGTGCGCGGGAGTGAAGGCTACCTCACCGCCTCGGCCCATCCGGCCGTCTTCGACCCCAAGCAGATTGATGGCGAAGCGCTGCTGCGCGCGGCCCATACGTTGACCCCCGAGGCGCTGCCCCCCGCCCTCGCCCTGTCCGTGCGCCAGGAGTCGATGCCCGTGCAGTTCGTCGATTACTTCGACCTGGTGGGCGGAGAGCGCATTGCCGACACACCCAACTGCATTACGCGCATCGTGCGCGGGCGGGAGCTCACGCGCCGGCTGACCGTCGAGGCCGCGAGCCCCGAGCGGGGAATGACCTACCGTTGGTTCGTGGTGCAAGGCGATACGGCGAAGGTGCGCCTGCGGCCGCTGACGAGCTCCGGGGCGATGTGCACCATCGAGGTGGATTACCAGGCACCGGCCGAGGTGGCCGGGCGGCTCTCGCGCCGGGTGGAGGTGGCCTGCGTGGGCGTGCGCGCCGATGGCGTGATGTCCGCCCCCGCCTTCGTCGCCTTCCGCACGTTGGGCAACGAGCGGCGGAGCTACGACGCGCAGGGGCGCTTGGAGGCCATCGACTACCGCGCCCCCGAGAGCGGCTACGTCTACGAGGACCCGCTGCTGACCGCCTTCAAGAACTGGCGCGACACCTACCATTACAGCGAGGGCGGCCGTTGCGAGGGCTGGACGCGCCTCTCGGCCAGCGGCCAGGAGCAGGACTTTGACGCACAGGGGCGGCGGATTGTCGCCCCCGGACAGGTGCAGAAGGTCACCTATGTGCCGCGGATGAACCAGGGGGCCGATGGCGTGCACGCCCCCGCGCTCGAATTGATGCAGATGGACGCAACGAAGTGACAGGACTGGAACTATGAAGAAGCTTTTTCACCTTTCGCCCCTCACGCAGAAGCGCTTGGACCGCTTCCGCCGCTCGCGCCTGGCCTTCTGGTCGTTGAAGCTCCTGGTGGCGCTCTATGTGGTGAGCCTCTGCGCCGAGATGATTGCCAACGCCAAGCCGCTCTTGATGCGCTATGAGGGCGAGTGGAGCTTCCCCTTCCTGCGCGCTCAGCCGCCCGAGGCCGTCCTCAAGGCCGCCGGCGAGACGAGTCACGTGGACTACCGCACCTTCGTCGAGAGCCCCGCCTTCACGGCGAACCCCCAGAACTTCGCCCTCTTTGCCCCAGTGCGCTACTCGCCGGGCGAGACACTCAACGCCCAGGACCTGGAGAAGGATAAGCGCGTCACCGTCTCGCTCGTGCCCAATCAGCCCATCGGCCGCTTTAACCTGACGCGCGACTACGCCCTCATCCGCCAGGACAGCTGCGAGCAGTTCTTCCCCGGCGTGAACCTGCGCGACGGCTGCGCCAACCTGGCCGACCTCATCGCCCTCTCGCCCGAGCTGCGCGCGGAGATCAACCGCCGCTTCCTGGGCGAGGCGTGCCCCGCCTTCGAGCAGGAGGTCCACCCGATGGTCCTGCGCGCCTTCCCTTGGAAGTCGCTGATACTCTCCCTCGCGCCGACCCCGGGCGACACGCTCCCCGCTTCGCTGCGCATCAACCTCCACGCCATCCTCCCCGGCGGCCAGCGCTTCCTGCCCAAGCAGAGCTACGTCTTCAAGCACGGAGCCGAGGGCGAGGTGCAGTTGGATCTCCGCGACGGCGAGCCCCTCCCGCCCGAAGCCCTCCTTGCGCAGCTGCGCGCCTGGGCCAAGCGCGGCTTTGAGAAGGATATCACCGCCGCCGACGGCTTCTCCTGGACCGACGACACCGGCACCCACTACACCGTCTACTCCGGCAACAACATCCGCTTCCCCTTCCCGCCCACCAGCCGCCACATCTTTGGTCTGGACGGTTCAGGGCGCGACGTCTTCTCGCGCATTCTCTACGCCACGCGCATCGCGATGAGCTTCGGTCTCTTGCTGGCCATCGCCGCCACCGCGCTGGGGATGACCATCGGCGCGATTCAGGGCTTCTTCGGCGGCAAGGTGGATATCGTGATGCAGCGCTTCACGGAGATCTGGGCCGCGCTGCCCTTCCTCTACATTATGGTGCTGGTCGGCTCGGTCTTCGGGCGGAGCTTCTGGCTGCTCCTGCTGGTCTACGGTCTCTTCTGCTGGATTGGCCTCTCCTACTATATGCGCGCCGAGTTCCTGCGCCTGCGCAACCGGCCCTTCGTCGCGGCCGCGCGCTGCCAGGGGCTGAGCAACGCGCGCATCATCTTCCGCCACGTGCTGCCCAACGCCCTCACGCCGATCATCACCCTCTTCCCCTTCCTCCTCGTCGGGGCCATCGGTGCGCTTGTCTCGCTCGACTTCCTGGGCTTTGGTCTGCCGCCGCTGACGCCGAGTTGGGGCGAGCTGCTCAACCAGGCGCAGGTCTACCGCTGGGCCTGGTGGCTGATTCTCTTCCCGTCCCTGGCCATCTTCACGGTTATGTTCCTCACGGTGATGGTCGGCGAGGGCGTGCGCAACGCCTTCGACCCCAAGCCTTTCAGCAAACTTCAGTAAGGGAGAGGACCTATGAGCGCCCAAGCCCAACCCCTCTTGCAGGTGCGCAATCTCACGATTGCCTTCGAGAACGACGAAACCCGCCAGGCCGTCACCACCGTCCAGGATGTCTCCTTCGAGGTCAACCGCGGCGAGATCCTCTGCGTGGTCGGCGAGTCCGGTTGCGGCAAGTCGGTCTCCTCGATGTGCATTCCGCGGCTGCTCCCCTCGCCCCCGGCCAAGATCCTCGGCGGCGAGATCCTCTTCGAGGGCGTCGACCTCCTCAAGCTGCCCATCGCCAAGATCCGCGCCTACCGCGGCAAGAAGATAGGCGTCATCTTCCAGGACCCGATGACCGCCCTCTCCCCGCTCGTGCGCATTGGCGACCAAATCGTCGAGGCCGTGCGCATCCACGATACGCAGATCACCAAGGACGGCGCGCGCGCCAAGGCCCTCGCCTGGCTCGAGAAGGTCGGCATCCAGAACCCGGCCCTCGCGATGCGCTGCTATCCCTATGAGCTCTCCGGCGGCATGCAGCAGCGCGTGATGATTGCCATGTGCCTCATCCTCGAGCCTCAGCTCATCATCGCCGACGAGCCCACCACCGCCCTCGATGTCACCATCCAGGCCCAGGTCCTCGAGCTGATGCTCCAACTGCACAGCAAGGACTCCGGGATGATCTTCATCACCCACGATATGGGCGTGGTCTACAAGATGGCCGACCGCGTGGCGGTGATGTACGCCGGCCAGGTGGTCGAGCAGGCCCCCGCCGCCGAGTTCTTCGCCGGCCCCAAGCACCCCTACGCCCGCGCCCTCCTCGAGGCCCTCCCCTCCCACGCCACGCGCGGCAAACTCCTGCGCGCTATCCCCGGTCAGGTCCCCAGCCCCGGCCACTACGCCCCCGGCTGCCGCTTCTCCGACCGTTGCGACTGCGCCCGCGAGGCCTGCGCCACCACGCCCCCCGACCTCCGCACCCTCCCCTCCGGCCGCCTTGTCCGCTGCCCGTTCGCTGAGTGACTGATAGCTGACAGCTGACAGCCGACAGCGCGCTAAAGCAACGGAGGAGCCGCCAAGGTTCTGCGCCTTCGTAGTTCACAGACTTTAGCTGCCGATGTCTTGCCCTATTGCAGAAGCCGGTACCTCCGCCAATAAGTCCCTCCTGCAGGACCGTCGCGGTGCGCGGGCTGTCCGCTGTCCGCTGTCCGCTGTTTGCTGGGAGGGCGCGCTCACCATCGTCCGCGCGCTGCGCGAGCGCGGCTTTACCGCCTACTTCGCCGGCGGCTGCGTGCGCGATGCCCTGCGCGGCGCGCCTATCAAGGACATCGACATCGCCACCTCCGCCACCCCCGAGCAGGTCGCCGCCCTCTTCCCCGCCCAGAGCGTCGGCGTGGGCAAGGCCTTCGGCGTGATGCTCGTGGTCCTGGGCGGCGTCTCCTACGATGTGGCCACCTTCCGCACCGACGGCGGCTACCAGGACGGCCGCCACCCGCAGTCCATCGCCTACGCCCCCGCCGAGCACGACGCCCAGCGCCGCGACTTCACCGTCAACGCCCTCTTCTACGACCCCCTCGCCGAGCAAATCATCGACTACGTCGACGGCCTCGACGACCTCCGCGCCGGAGTTCTGCGCACTGTCGGCGACCCCCTCCGCCGCTTCCGCGAAGACCGCCTCCGCCTCCTGCGCGCCATCCGCTTCGCCGCCGTCTGCCAGTGGCGCATCGAGCCGGCCACCTGGCGCGCCCTCTGCGCCGAAGCCCCCCACCTCCCCTGCGTCAGCGCCGAGCGCATCCGCACCGAGTTCCTCCGCACCCTCTGCGAAGCGCCCACTCCCTCCGTCGCTCTCGATCTCCTTTCCGGCGGCGGGCTCCCCGGCCCCTTCTTCCCCGACCCCCGCGCCCTGCGCC
>CAMGJH010000051.1 GCA_946056345.1 uncultured Lentisphaeraceae bacterium
CATCTGACTACGGATCAGAAGGTTGGAGGTTCAAATCCTCCAAGGCGCGCCATTCCGAGTATTGCGGGATTGAGCAGCCCGGTAGCTCGTCAGGCTCATAACCTGAAGGTCGTAGGTTCAAATCCTACTCCCGCTACCAATTTACCCACCGAAGGCAACTTCGGTGGGTTTTTCGTCTTTGGGAGAGGGGAAGGAGGGCGGGGGAACCCGCCTGCGCGGGGCATGGTTAGCGGCCGAGGGCGAGGCGAGCGAGGGGGGTGAGGAGTTTGACGCTGCGGGGTTCGACGACGAGGAGGGCGCGGGAGATGCGCAGGGTAATCCATTCACCGCCTTGGCGGATGCGCATCAGGCCGGGGGGGCAGGCGGCGACCATCGGTTCGTGGTTGGCCATCACGCCGAGGCGGCCGATCTCGGTGGTCACTTCGACGAGGGTGATGTCCTCGCCCTCGACGAAGATGCCCGAGGGGGTCTCGATTCTGAAGTAGAAGGGTGTTTCCATAGCGCGCGAGGCGAGGGGGAGGGTTAGGCGCGGGCGGCGGTGCGGGCTTTCTCGCGGACGTCGTCGATGGAGCCGGCCATGTAGAAGGCGGCTTCGGGGAGGTCATCGCACTTGCCGTCGAGGACCTCGGCGAAGGAGCGGATGGTGTCTTCGAGTTTGACGAACTGGCCGGGGATGCCGGAGAACTTCTCGGCCACGTGGAAGGGCTGGGAGAGGAGGCGCTCGACTTTGCGGGCGCGGGCGACGGTCATCTTGTCGCTCTCGGAGAGTTCGTCCATCCCGAGGATGGCGATGATGTCTTTGAGTTCCTTGGCGCGCTGGAGGAGCTGCTGGACGCCGTTGGCCACGCGCATGTGCTCTTCGCCGACGACTTCGGGGGTGAGCATCGAGGAGGTGGAGGTGAGGGGGTCAACGGCGGGATAGATGCCCTTTTCGACGATGGCGCGCGAGAGTTCTGTGGTGGCATCGAGGTGGGCGAAGGTGGTGGCGGGGGCGGGGTCGGTGTAGTCGTCGGCGGGGACGTAGACGGCCTGGACGGAGGTGATCGAGCCGCTCTTGGTGGAGGTGATGCGCTCCTGGAGTTCGCCCATTTCGGTGGCGAGAGAGGGCTGGTAACCGGCGGCGGAGGGGATGCGCCCGAGGAGAGCGGAGACTTCGGAGCCGGCCTGGGTGAAGCGGAAGATGTTGTCGATGAAGAGGAGGACGTCCTGGTTCATCTGGTCGCGGAAGTGCTCGGCCACGGTGAGGGCGGAGAGGGCGACGCGCGAGCGAGCGCCCGGCGGCTCGTTCATCTGGCCGAAGACCATCGCGGTCTTGTCGAGCACGCCGGCATCGGCCATCTCTTGGTAGAGGCTGGTGCCTTCGCGGGTGCGCTCACCCACGCCGGCGAAGACGGAGTAACCGCCGTGACCCATCGCGATAGTGTGGATGAGTTCCTGGATAAGCACGGTCTTGCCGACGCCTGCGCCGCCAAAGAGGCCAATCTTTCCGCCGCGACGATAGGGGGTGAGCAGGTCGATGACCTTGATGCCGGTGACGAGGATCTCAGCTTCGGGGTTCTGATCGACGAAGGCCGGCGGCTCGCGGTGGATGGGGTCGCGCTGCTCGCACTGGATGTCGCCCTGGCCGTCAATGCCTTCACCCAAGAGGTTCATCACGCGGCCGAGAGTGCCCTTGCCCACGGGCATGGACATCGGGCGGCCAAGGTCGCGCACCTCCGCACCACGCACGAGGCCAATTGTCGAGCCCATGGCGATGGCGCGGACGCGGCAGTCGCCGAGGTGCTGGGCCACTTCGAGGACGAGGTTGAAGGGGCGGTCGTCGAGAAGGGGGTTTGTGGCGCGCAGGGCGGTCTGCAGACGCGGGCGGGTGCCGCCGCCGAACTCGATGTCGACCACCGCGCCGAGGACTTGGATGACGTGGCCGATGTTCTCGCCCTGGGGCTGGGCGGGGGTCTGGGCTTGAGAGAGGGAGGTCTGTGCCATGTTGCTATCCTTCGCAGGGAGGGCCGCGGGCCTAATTGAGGGCCTCGGCGCCGGAGACGATTTCGGTCAGTTCATTGGTGATGGCGGCCTGGCGGGCGCGGTTGCGGCGGGTGCGCAGGTCCTTCTCCATCGCATTGAGATTCATCGTGGAGTTGTCCATTGCCAGGACACGGGCGGCGAGCTCGCCGGTGGCGGAGTGGAGCATTGCGTAGTAGAGCGAGAGCTGGATCCACTGGTAGGTGATGGCCTCGAGGAGCCGCTCGTCGTTAGGCTCGATGATGCGCGGCAGGGGCATCGGGCGGGCGTGGACCTTCGGCGCGGGCGGGCGGGCATCGGGCAGGAGACGCTCGGTGCGGCAATCATTGGTCATCGAGTTGACGAAGTGGTTGGAGATGAGCCAGATTTCGTCGTAGAAGCGCCAGTGAAAGAGGCGCATAATGCGCTTGGCCACGCGGTCGGAATCCTTCACGGCCGGATGGGTGGAGGCGGGCAACGGCGCGCCGCCAAGGGCCGGGAAGTGCTCCTTGAGCGTCTGGTAGGCCTTCTGGCCCACGTACAGGTGGTCGATGCACTTGGGGTTGCGCACGGCCTGCGCCTCGTGAAAGGCCTTGACGGCGCGGACAACGGCGCCATTGAAGCCGCCGCAGAGCCCGCGATCAGAGCTCATCACCACCAGCAGAATGCGGCTTTCCTGCTCAGGCGGCGGCAGACGGAGGCGATGCTGGTCGAAGCGCGGCTGGAGAATGAGCCCCTCGAGGGCCGCGAGCGAGCGCGCAAAGCCCTCAGGCTTGGAGAGTTCGCTCTGCACGCGGTGGAGGTGCGAGGCGGCCACCAGCTTCATCGTGCCGGTGACTCGGCGCATCCCGGCCATCGACGCCAGGCGTTCGTTGAACTCGCGCAAACTGGGCATAGCGGCGACTCCGGCGACTACTTGCGCACCTTCTGGAAGGGCGAGAGGGCGTCGTGCATCAGCCCTTCAAGCATCGCCTTGAGCTCGTCGTCGAGGACCGGGCTCTTGGCGAAGCGCGAGGCGTAGGCCTGACCTGCGGCGGAGTTCTCGATGGCGAGGTTGAGGGCCTTGATGGCCTCGGGGATGCGGTGGATGGCGATGTTGACGAGCCACTTGTTGGTGCCGGCATAGAGGACGGCCACCTGGTTGGCCACGGGCATCGGCGAGCCGGGCATCTGGCGGATGGAGTGCATCAGCGCGCGGCCAGTGGCCAGTTGCTCGAGGGTTCCGGCATCGAGGTCGGAGGCGAAGGAGGTGAAGGCCTCGAGTTCGCGGTATTGGGCCAGGAGCACGCGCAGGGGGCCGGCCACCTTCTTCATCGCCTTGAGCTGCGCATCGCCACCGACGCGCGAGACGGAGATGCCCGGGTTGATGGCCGGACGCTGGCCTTCGTGGAAGAGGCCGGCCTCCAGGAAAATCTGCCCATCGGTGATGGAGATGACATTGGTGGGAATGTAGGCGGAGATATCGTTGGCCTGCGTCTCGACGATGGGTAGGGCGGTGAGCGACCCGCCGCCCTTCGCGTCGGAGAGCTGGGCCGCGCGCTCCAGGAGGCGGCTGTGGAGGTAGAAGACATCGCCGGGGAAGGCTTCACGGCCCGGCGGGCGGCGCAAGAGCAGCGACATCTGGCGGTAGGCCTGGGCGTGCTTGGTGAGGTCGTCATAGATCACCAGGGCGTGCTCGCCGCGGTTCATCCAGAACTCGGCCATTGCGCAGCCGGCGTAAGGGGCCAGGTATTGCAAAGGGGCGGGGTCGGAGGCGCCAGCCAGGACGATGGTGGTATAGGCCATTGCGCCGGCATCTTCCAGCTGCTTGTGCAGGGCGGCGACGGTGGAGAGTTTCTGCCCCACGGCCACATAGAAGCAGTGCACGCCGCTCCCCTTCTGGTTGAGGATGGCATCGACGGCGATGGTGGTCTTGCCGGTCTTACGGTCGCCAATAATCAGTTCGCGCTGGCCGCGGCCAATAGGCGTGAGCGCGTCGATGGCCACCAGCCCCGTCTGCATCGGCGTGTTGACATTCTTGCGCTCGATGATGGAGGCAGCGGGGGCCTCGACAGGCATCTGCGCCTCGGCAGCGATCGGGCCCTTGCCATCGAGCGGCCGGCCGAGGGCATCGACCACGCGCCCGGTAAGCCCCGGCCCGGCGGGCACGGAGACGACGCGCCCGGTGCGGTGGAAGCGGTCGCCCTCGCGCACATTCACATCGCTATCGAGCACGGCCACGCCCACCACGTCCTCTTCCAGGTTGAGGGCCAGCCCGGCCACGCCACTCTCGGTCTCCACGAGCTCGTTGTACATCACATTCGTCAGCCCATCAACGCGGGCAATGCCATCGCCCACGCTAAGCACGGTCCCGAACTCGGTGATGTCAATCGCCTGATCCTCCGCGGCCATCCGTTCGCGCAGCAGCGCGGAGAGTTCATCGGGTTTCAACTGCGTTTTCATAACGTCCTTGCATTAGCGCCCGAAGGCGCGGGAGAGCCGGCGCAGGCGGCCGGAGAGCGTTCCATCAAACTGCGTATGCCCGGCGCGAATCAGCACCCCGGCGCCCAACTCCGGGCGGACCTCGGTGGTAATGCGCGTCTGCTCGCCATAGGCGGCCTTGGCCTTGGCGGTGAGCGTGGAGAGGGTCTGCGCGGAGGGCTCGGCGGCAAAGCAGAGCGTAACGTCGCGCCGGCCCTCGGCCACATCGGCCAAGCGCCGGAAGCAGCGCACCACCTGCGGCACCACGGCCATCAGCCCGTGCTCGGAGAGCGCCTCGAGCAGCACCCGCACCGGCGGGCAGACGCTCTGCCCCCACAGCGCGGCCACCACCTCGCGATGCTTCGCGCGCGGCATACTGTGAAAGCGCTTGGCCCAGTCGCGAAAGACCTCGCTGCCCACCCACTGCGCGCTCAGCGCCTCCATATCCTCGCGCACACGCGCCATGCAGCCCAGGTTTTGGGCGGCCTGGACGAGCGCACGGGCGTAAGGGCGGGCGGCTTCCTCTTCGTTGTACATCGCTCGAATCCTAGCGCAACTGCACCTGCGCGGCAATCTGGTCCTGATAGGCCTGGCGCTGCGCGTCGGTCAACATCCCCGGGAGCAACCGCTCGAGGGCGCTGGCAATCTCGCCGCCGGCCTGCTCGGAGAGCGAGCGCAAGGTCGCCTCGCGCTCGGCCGCCAAGGTCGCCTCGGCCACGCGCCGGCGTTCGGCAATCGCCTCGCGCGCGGCATTTTCCAGCTCGGCCACATGCGCCCGGGCGGCCTGCGCCTGGGCATCGGCGCTCGCGCGCGCCTCGCGCTCGGCCTTGGCAATGGTCTCGGCCGCCTTGGCATCGGCATGGGCCGCGGCCACGCGCGCCTTCTCGGCATCCTCGAGCGAGGCCTTGATCTCCGCCTCGCGCGTCTCGAGAAAGGCCAGCAGCGGCTTCCAGAGCACCTTGGTCAGCACCACGGCCGCCACGGCAAAGGCCACCCACGTCAGCAGCACCATCTGCCCATCGAAGCCGCGCAAGGAGACATCGCCCGGGGTCACCGGCTCCTCGACCGTCGCCTGCCCTTCGCGGACAGGCGCCTCGGTGACGAGCACGGGCTCGGGGGCTCCGGCCATCGCCTCTGCGTTATCCATGGGCTGCGCCCTTTACTTCAGCAGGCAGACCACCACGGCGAAGAGGGCCACACCCTCGATGAGCGCGCCGGCGATAATCATCGCCGTCTGCAGCTTGCCGGCCACTTCCGGCTGGCGGGCCATTCCGTTCAGCGCCGCCGAGGCCAAGATGCTAATCCCCGCCGCCGCACCAATCACCGCAATACTCGCTCCAATCGGACCCATGTCTGACTCCTTACTTTTCCGTTAGTGTTGGGGATGAACCATCATCCCGATAAAGATGGCCGAAAGCACCGTAAACACATACGCCTGCAAACAGGCCACAAAGACCTCAAAGAGATAGATGCAAATCGCCACCGCCAGCGAAGGCAGCGCCGCCGCCCCCAGAATCGCCGTGAGCGAAATCATCGCGTAGAGCACCACGTGCCCGCCGAGCATATTGGCAAAGAGGCGCATCGTCAACGCAAAGGTGCGCGCCAGAAGCGAGACCACCTCCATCAAGAACATCATCGGCTTCATCGGCCCCGGGAGCCCTCCCGGCAAGAGCGCGTGCACGAGCGCCCGACCGCCCCCCTGCCGCAAGGTTGCAAAGATCGCCATCCCTAGGAAGATGGTCGCCAACCCCGCCGTCACGCTCACATTGCCTGTGGCCGTGGTAAAGAGCGGGATGAGCCCCAGCAGATTTGCCAACAGAATAAAGAGGAAGATGGAGCAGAAGAAGGGCACATACCGCCGCCCATACGCCGCCCCGCCGAAGTTGGGGTAGACCATCTCATCGCGGATGAACATCACATACCGCTCCAGCAGCAGCCCAATGCCCGAGGGCACCCGCCCCAAATGCCGCCGACCCCAAAAGGCCAACGCGCACAGCAGCACCGTCACCAACGCCAGCATCGTGGCATCGAAGTGGAAAATCGCCAGCACATCGTGCCCCAATGCCGACAACCAATTCCGGTGCGTCAACGCATCCAACGAACCCCAGTGATGCAACACGTGGTGGTTCACATACTCTAGAAACGCCTCAAGCTTCTCTTCCATCGGCTAGGAGCCCTTACTCAAAAAACACCCCCAGTATACTCCCTCGCGCGCCTGCGGTCAAGCCGCAATGCCGTAAAAGGCACCCGGGGCTCCGTCCCGCACCCCGGATGTGGGGACCACTCGCCCCCCCCCACCCCGGGAGCGTGGGACGCTCCACCCCGCCGCGAGCGCCCTTCGGGCACTCGCTTTATGCAAGATAGCGCGCACGCGCGCACGCGCGAGAGGCCGCAGACCGCCGGGGACGGCGGCCGTCAGAACGGGCTACCCGCAGGGAAGCGTTGTGCCGTGGCCTACCCCGCAGGTCACCCGGGGCGAGCGGAATTATTATCCCTTAGGGTTACCGGAATTATCCCTAAGGGTTAATTGAATTATCCCTAAGGCTTAATTGAATTATCCCTGAGGGTTAATTATCGCCCCCGGCCGGCAAAACCATTAACCCCCGGGCTTAATGGAATTATCCCCCGGGGCTTAATTCAATTATCCCCGTGGGGTTAATTATCGAACCCGG
>CAMGJH010000052.1 GCA_946056345.1 uncultured Lentisphaeraceae bacterium
CTATGAGTGTTGGGGCTATTAGGCCTACCGCTACGGACCCTTGCGAATGTAGCGAACGGCTCCTAGCCAGAGTGCACAGAGGAGCTCGGCGGAGGCGGGGTTACAGCCCGGCGAGGGCGGCGCGCATCCAGCGGAGGTCGCGGCGGCGCATGGCGGCGCGGAGGGGGGGCGTGGCGTCGTCTGAGCCGCAGAGGTGGTCGCAGCCGTGGGCGATGTAGAGGACGACTTCTTGCTCGAAGGTGGTGGTGCGGAGGCGTTGGCTGGTGCGGAGGGCGACATCGAGGTTAACGTAGAGTTCGCCGAGGAGGCCGGGGGGTTCGCCGGGGAGGGGGTCGTAGGCTTGGGTGATGACGTCGGTGGGGCCTTCGTGGCCGAGGATGTCGGCATTGACGCGCTCGGAGAGGGGGTCGTGAAGCAGGTGGATGGTGAGGGTGCGCCAGGGGTGTTGGGGGCGGGACCAGCGTTGGGCGGCGGCGGCGCAGGCGCGGGCGGCGGCGCGGAGGCGGGCGCGGCGGAGGGGTGGGGTGAGGCGGCCGTGGAGTTGGAGGAGGACTTCGGTTTCGGGCATGGGGAGGGCTCTGGGTTAGGCGTGTTGGCGGTGGGCGCAGAGGGCAACGCCGAGGAGGGTGAGGAGGACGCCGAGGAGGATGGTGGCGCAGAGGGGTTCGCCGAGGACGAGGGCGGCGGTGAGGACGCCGATGAGGGGGATGAGGTAGAGGAGGAGGGAGGTGCGGATGGGGCCGAGGCGGGAGATGGCGTAGCCCCAGGCGGCGTAGCAGGTGGCGCCGGCAACGAGGCCGAGGGTGAGGATGCGCCAGAGGGTGGGCCAGGCGGTGAGGGCGCGCCAGGACCAGGGGGCCGGTTCGCTGAGGCAGAGGGGGAGCATCGTGAGCAGGCCCCAGAAGAAGGTGCGGCGGGTGATGGCTAGGCGGCCTAGGGTGGCGGGGAGACTTTGGCTGACGAGGGTGTAGCCGGCCCAGGCGAGGGCTCCGCCGGCGGCGAGGAGGGCGCCGAGCCAGGCACCGCGGAGGGTGGCGAGGTTGCCGCCTGAGACGGTGAGGGTGACGCCGAGCATCGCGAGGAGGAAGCCGGCCCAGTAGGTGCGGCCGAGGGGCGTGCCGCGGCCGTAGAGGCGCGGGAGGAGGGCGGTGAGAACGGGGGAGATGCAGACGACGACCGAGACCATCCCGGCGCTGCCGTGGACGAGGGCGAGGTTTTCGCCGCAGAAGTAGAGGGTGACGCCGAGCAGGCCCATCAGGGCGAAGCGGCCTTCGGTGCGCCAGCCTTGCCAGGGGAGCGGGTGGGGGTGGATGGCCCAGAGGGCGAGGTAGCCCACGACAAAGCGCGCCAGCAGCAGGAGGAGGGGCGGCACGCTGAGGAGGATTTGCTTGGAGAGGGTGAAGGTGGCGCCCCAGACGACGACGGCGAAGAGGGCGAGGAGCACGCCGGGGAGGGCTTTGCCGCGCAACCAGGAGGGGGTGGCCATCGCGTTCATCGGCGGGGGTTAGTAGTGGGGCGGGGGCGGCTCGTCGGCGAGGAGGCGGAAGTCGGCGGCTTCGTCTTGGCGGGCCTCGTGTTCCTCGAAGCGCTTGAGGAGGCGCTCGTGGAGGCGGTTGAGGCGGAGGACTTCGGCGTTGAGGTCGTCGAGGAGGCGCTCTTGGCGGGCGAGGAGGGATTCGAGGTCGACGAGGCGGGCCTCGGTATCGGGATCAATCATGGAGGCGTTCGTTCGCGCGCAGGGTGATGAGGACATCGTTGCCGAAGTGGTCGCAATCGACCATTCGCAGGCGCATGGCTTCGGGGAGGCGGCGGGGGGTGATGGCTAGACCGGGGCGGGCAGCGGGGTCGCCGAGGATCTTGGGGGCGTAGAAGAGGAGAAGCTCATCGACGAGGCCGGCTTCCAGGAGGGCGCCGGCAAGGCGGCCACCGCCTTCGCAGAGGACATCGTTGATGCCGCGCGCGCAGAGAGCACGGAGCATTGCCGGGAGGTCGGTGCCATCGTAGGCGAGGTCGCGCGTGGCCAGGAGGGTGCGCTCGTCGCAGGCGGCGGGGGGGATGGGGGTGGTGCGGTCGACGAAGACGCGCCACTTGGGGTCGGCGCCGGGGAGGTGGGGCTGGAGGGAGGGGGCGTCGGCCAAGACGGTGCCCGAGCCGACCATGACGGCATCGACTTTGGCGCGCAGGTGCTGGACGTAGTCGCGGGCTTCGGGGCCGGTGATCCAGCGCGAGGCGTTGTCGCGGTCGGCGATGTAGCCATCGAGGGTGAGGGCGAGTTTGAGGCGGAGGTAGGGCAGGCCGGTGGTGATGGCCTTGGCGAAGGGGGCGATGAGGGCGCGGCAGGCGGCTTCCACCGGGCAGACGCGCGGAGCGATTTCGACCTCGATGCCGGCGGCTTGGAGGAGGGTGACGGCGCGCCCGGCGTGGCGGGGATTGGGATCGAGGCAGCCGATGACCACGCGGCGGATGTGCTTTTCGCGCAGGAGATCGCAGCACGGAGGGGTGCGGCCGTAGGTGGAGCAGGGCTCGAGGGTGACGTAGAGGGTCGAGCCGGCGGGATCTTCGGTGCAGGCGGCCAGGCAGTTGACTTCGGCATGGGGTTCGCCAGCCTTTTGGTGGGCGCCTTCGCCGAGGATTCGGCCATCGCGGACGCAGAGGGCGCCGACGGGCGGGTTGGGGGCGGTGCGCCCCACAAACTGTTTGGCCAGGGCAACGGCCCGGGCCAGGAAGACTTCGTCACTACTCGTCATATTGCTCGGTCATAGAGAAGGGGAGGCTGGCGGCGGCGTTGGAGCGCTGGGGTTGGTTCCAGGGGATCTTGGAGCGGCGGGCGGCGATGCTCTGATTGACGCAGCCGCAGAGGGCGAGGGCGGCCAAGAGGGCGGCCAAGAGCGAAAGGCGTTTCATCGGGGTGGGGTCCTTTCGGGGCGCGGGGTTAGACGTCGGTGTTGTCGACGACGAGGTTGTCGAGGATGTACTGGCGGCGTTCGGAGGTGTTTGCGCCCATAAAGAAGCGCAAGGTCTCCTGGACGTAGACATCGTTGTGGATGTTGACGGGGGTCAGGCGGATGCCTTCGCCAATGAAGTCCTTGAACTCCTTGGCGTTGATTTCGCCCAGGCCTTTGAAGCGGGTGATTTCGGCCTTGGCGCCGCAGGCCTTGATGGCGGCTTCGCGCTCGTCGTCGGTGTAGCAGTAGAAGCTCTGCTTGGCGTTGCGGACGCGGAAGAGGGGGGTCTCGAGGATGAAGAGGCGGCCGTCGCGGATGATGTGGTCGAAGAAGCGCAGGAAGAAGGTGATGAGGAGGTTGCGGATGTGCAGGCCGTCGACATCGGCATCGGTGGCGAGGACGACCTTGCCGTAGCGCAGGGTGTCGGGGGTCTGCTCGATGCCCAGGGTCTTGACCAGGTCGTAGAACTCCTTGTTCTTGTAGATAGCGTCGCGCTTCAGGTCGCAGACGTTGAGGGGTTTGCCGCGGAGTTTGAAGACGGCCTGGGTCTGCGTGTCGCGGGCGGTGGCCACGGTGCCGCCGGCGGACTTTCCTTCCACGAGGAAGATCATCGTCTCTTCGCCCTTGCCCTTGGCCTTATCAAGGTGCTGCTTGCAGTCGACCAGCTCCTCCACGCGCACGGCGCTCTGCTTGGCGCGCTCCTGGACCATCTTGCGCAGGCCCTTCATATCCTCGCGCAGTTTGCGCGTCTCCTCAATCTTGTTGAGCAGGCGCTCGGCGGCCTCGGGGTGGCGGTGGAGTTCGTTCTCGACCACCTTGCGCACCTCGGCCACCAACTCGGCTCGGATTTCGGGGTTGCCGAGCTTGTTCTTGGTCTGGCTCTCGAAGACGGGCTCTTGCAGGCGCACGGCGATGGCGGCAACGATGCCATCGCGGGCGATTTCGCCCTCGTAGCGTTTCTTGGAGAACTCTTGCACGCCCTTGAGGAAGCCCTCCTTGAAGGCCGTCAGGTGGGTGCCGCCATCGTTGGTATACTGGCCGTTGACGAAGGAGTAGGTATCTTCGCCCATGTGGTTGGTGTGGGTGAAGGCCACCTCGAACTGCACAAAGCTGAGACCCTCGACCTTAACGCGCGCATGCAGCGGCTCGTAGAGTTGCTCCATCGCAGCCTCGGCATTGATGAGGTCCAAGAGGCCATTCTCCGAGCAGAAGACTTCGCCATTGAGCTCCAACGAGAGCCCGGCATTCAGATAGGCATACATCCGCAACCGTCGCTGGACGTGCTCCTCGCGGAAGGCGAACTTCGGAAAGATGGTGCTATCGGGCAGGAAGGAGATATAGGTGCCGTTGCGCTCCTTGCTCTCGCCCTCGCGCTGATCGACCAACTCACCGCGCACGAAGGTGGCCTCGAAGAACTTTCCCTCGCGTTGGGAACGGACAGTGAAGCGCTCGGAGAGGGCATTGACGGCCTTGGTGCCCACGCCATTCATTCCCACCGAGCATTGGAAGACCGCATCGTTGTACTTGCCGCCGGTGTTGATCTGGCTGACGCAATCGATGACCTTGCCCAACGGGATGCCGCGTCCGTAGTCGCGCACCGACACCTCCCCGCTAGCATAGTTCAACTTGATGACCACCCGCTTGCCGAAGCCCATCATAAACTCGTCGATGGAGTTGTCGATGACCTCTTTGAGCAGGACATAGATGCCGTCTTCATACTGGGAACCGTCGCCCTTACGTCCGATATACATACCCGTGCGCCGGCGGATGTGCTCGAGCGCTTCGAGGTGTTGAATCTGTGATTCGTCGTAGGTTGCCAATCCCTTGGCCATGCGGTTCCTCCTTGGTTCAATTGCGCGGCAGTATAGCACAATCTCTTCGCCCTCGCTGTGCTCGGGCGATTCGCTGTTAGCCGTTAGCTGTTAGCTGTTAGTTCGCGTTTCCGCGACGGAGCTGCTGATGGAAGGGGAAATAAATCTGCACGGCTCAGACGGGCCGTGCGATATAAGCGCATAATTTGGCAGGAGGCGGAGCGCTTGTCTCAGGGCCCTATGTCAATCCGTCGCGGCACGCGCGCTAACAGTTAGCGGCTAACCGCTAACGGCTACTTAATCGCGTAGCGCGTGGCCTTGGTGAGGGCCTTCCAGAGGGCGGTGGGCGTTTCGGCGGCGAGGAGGGCCTTGCGGTTGGCCTCGCTGAGGAAAGCGCGCATCAGATTGGCGCTCAGGATGGTGTAGAAGGCGCTGACGGCGGTGGGGATGGTGATGAGGAAGACAATGTTCACCTGCGAGCCCTCGGCATCCCAGGTGAAGGGTTCGCGGCTGACACCACAGGCGAGGGTCAAGGGGCCACCCTCCACGCCGCGAATATGCGGGAAGGCCAGACCATGCTCCATCGCTGTGCTGAAGATCGACTCGCGGTTCATCGCCGCAGAGATGAGCTTGTCGGCGCGTGAGACAAAGCCCCCGGTCTCCATACGCGCTGCCAACACCTCGATGGCATCCTCGGCTGACCCGGCTAGCAGGTCCGGCACCATCAGCGACTCGGCCGAGAAGCGCGAAATGCCATTCTTGCGCGGCTCGGCACGCGAAGGCGTGGCCCCCACCCACTGCGGGGCATCGAGCTCCTCAAAGAGAATACGCGAGCAACCCGGGCAGGTCTGCAGGCTCTGACACTGCCGAACGGCCTGGATATGGCTCACCGGCAAACGCATTCCGCACACTGCGCAACAGCTGTTGTGCACCGGCGACATAATCACGTGGTTGCGGTTGAAGAGCCGCTGATAGAACTCCTGAACCGGCCGCGGCAGGGTCTTGGTCATCTCCTCAATCGACTGATTGAGCTCCACGAGGTTCTCGCTACTCTCGGTGGCGAGGTGCTCATCGCGCGCCAAAATCAAATCCTGAAGCTGGCACAACTGATTGACAACGCTCTTCATAGACGCTTCTTTCGCTCGGAGAAATGGGAGGTCGGGAAAAGAAAAGGGCAGACGGCCGGGGGACCATCTGCCTTTCGGGGCTCATTGCGCTTAGAGCACGCGCTCAAAGGGAAGCGAGTGGAGCGTGTTGCCGGTGGCGGGCGTGCCGTTGGGCGAAGCAGCGTGCTTCTGCAAAATCAGGCACACGGCCGCCGTCACAATAATCGAGGCCACCGCCGAGATAATCCCCACGATGGTGAAGATCTTGGCACCGGTCGACTCGGCCACAGGCGCTGCCGGCACCGGCGAGAGCGAGCCAACGTCGTCCAACGACTCAAGCTGCTCGAGCTGTTCCATCGGCTCGGCCTCCTCGGCCTTGGGCGCGCCAACATTCTTCTTGAGCCCAAGGGCGGGCTTGGGGGCTCCGCCGGGGCGGGCAAGCTTGATGGTCTTGGCCTCCTGGGCATCACTCGTAGCCCCGCCGGCAACTGAAGTCATCGGCGTGGAAGTCGTCGGCTTGGGGGCGGCCGGGCGGACCTGCCGCTGGAGCTTAATGGTCTTCTGCGTGGTGTTGGAGAGCGGAGCGTTCGACTGGATGTTGCCCAGCACCGAATCGAGCTCGATACGGGCCGTCTTGGACTTCTTGGCCTGGACCGCTTCGGGCGTTTCCGCCTTCTCGGGGGTCGCCGTCTGGCTGATGGGCTTGAGCTTGATGGTGGCGGCCTCGGCATCAGCGGCCATCGGCTTCTCGGTCAGTTCCGGGGGGAGCTCAATGCGTGAGGTTTGGCGCTTGGCCTGCTGCGAGGCGGCAGCCATTCCATCGGGCGTAGTCACTGGGGTAGGGGCCGGCGTAGCCTCTGCCGCCGGAGCGGCCGGAGTGGGGCGCTTGAGGGTAATCTTGGGCGCAGCCGGGGCCGCAGGAGCCGGCGCGGGAGCTGCTGCCTCAGGCGCGGGGGCCGGGGAAACAGCCTCGGGGGCCGGCGGCGGTGCGGGGGGCGCGGCCGGAGCGCTCGCTTCGACAGGCGCGGGGGCGGGAGCCGCAGGTGCAGGCGCGGGGGCGCTTGCCGGGGCCGGAGCGGCCGCAGGCGCAGGCCGTGCGCCGGCGGGACGCAACTTGATGGTAATCTTCTTGCGGGGTTCTTCTGCCATAGTGAGCGCTCTCCTAGGTGGACGGTGGAAAGGGTAGGGGCCGTTAGACGGCCATCACCTCGGCCTCCTTGGCCTTGGTGTCGGCATCGACCTTGCCGACCTTGG
>CAMGJH010000053.1 GCA_946056345.1 uncultured Lentisphaeraceae bacterium
GGGGAGCTCCTAGTGTAGCAGTTTGAGAACAAGGTCGATGAAGTCAGCCGAGCGCCTTAGTGGGCCGAGAGCCAGTCTTGGGCCAGGCCGATGGAGACTTGGAGGGGGACGGGGAGGGAGATGACGCGCTCCATCGCCTGCTGGATGAGGGGGCGGACGGTCTCGACTTCGGCGTCGGGGACATCGAAGAGGAGTTCGTCGTGGATCTGGAGGGTCATGCGGGTTTGGAGGCCGCGCTCGCGGAGTTCGCGGTCGATGCGGACCATGGCGAACTTGATGATGTCGGCGGCGGTGCCTTGGATGGGCATATTGATGGCGATGCGCTCGGCGGCGTTGCGGGTGGTGAGGTTGCGGGAGGTGATCTCGGGGATGTCGCGGCGGCGGCCGAAGAGGGTCTGGGCGTAGCCGCGCTCGCGCGCCTCGGCCACGGTGCGCTCCATATAGGCCTTGACGGCCGGGTAGTGGCCAAAGTAGGTGTCGATGAGCTCTTGGGCCTCCTTGCGCGGGATGCGTAGGCGCGAGGCCAGGCCGAAGGAGGAGATGCCATAGATGATGCCGAAGTTGACCATCTTGCAGTGGCTGCGCTGGCGGGCGGTGACGGCTTCGAGCGGGATGCCATAGACGGCCGAGGCGGTCTGCGCGTGGATGTCCTCTCCGCGGAGGAAGGCGCCAACCAGCTGCTCATCGCCGGACATGGCGGCCATTAGGCGGAGCTCGACTTGGGAGTAGTCGGCCGAGAGGAGCTGCCAGCCCGGGCCGCGGGCGACGAAGGCGGCGCGGATGCGCTGGCCGCGGTCGGTACGCACGGGGATGTTTTGGAGGTTGGGGTCGGAGGAGGAGAGGCGCCCGGTGTCGGTGAAGGCCTGGTTGAAGGTGGTGTGGATGCGGCCGTCGGCGGGGCTGATGTGCTCGGGGAGGCGGTCGACGTAGGTGTTTTTGAGCTTCACGCAGGCGCGCCAGTCGAGGAAGAGGTCGATGATGGGGTGGCGATCGCGGATCTTGAGGAGGAGCTCTTCGTTGGTGGGATACTGGCCGCGGGCGGTGCGCTTGACGGTGGGGTCGAGCGCCAGTTCGCCAAAGAGGAACTCGCCCATCTGCTTGGGGCTGGCGAGGTTGATGCCAGCGCCGGTGAAGGCTCGCAGGTCCAGCTCCAGGCGGACGATTTCGCCCTCGAGTTCGTTGCGGAAGCGGCGGAGGGCAGCCGGGTCGAGCCGCACGCCCAGCTGCTCCATCTCGAAGAGCACTTCGCTCAGGGGCTCCTCGCACTCGGTTAGGAGCGCACCCTGACCCCGTGCCTCCACCTGCGGCCGTAGCTCGGCATCGAGGCGGAAAGTGGCATCGGCCCGCTCGCAGAGGGGCGCTTCGCTGGCGCACCCGCGGGCCATCGGCGCGAGGGGCTTACCCAGGGTCTCGGCAGCTACGTGGGCGAGCTCGTGGCGGTCGGTCGCCTGCAGCAGGTAGTGCTCGAGGAGGGTGTCGTGGACCGGCCCGGCCAGTTTGAACCCGGCGTGGGCGAGGAGGGTGCGCAGGGCCTTCGCATCGTGGACCGCCTTGGGGCGGGCGGGATCCTCCAGCAGCGCGCGCAGCGGCTCGAGGCGGGCAGAGTGCTCCTCGGGGGCGGCGGGCAGGGGGAGGTAGGTGGCCGCTCCGGCCTTGGCGCAGAGGGCTAGGGCGGTCAGGTGGCCGGTGCGGGGCGTGTCGCCGGCGTAGTCGAAGGCGATAGCGATGGGGCCGGCCTCGCCGGCTTGTTGAGTTAGGGCGGACCACGCGTCGGTGCCGGCGGCGGTGGCGTAGGCGGCCGCTTCGCCGAGGGTGGCGGGCGCGGCGGCGGGCTGCTCGGGCTCCTCGAAGGGTACGGCCTCGTAGCCGACCATCTGGCGCTGGCCCAGGGTGATGGCGATGCCCAAGCGGGTGGCCACCTGGTTGAGCTCGTACTTGCGCAGGACGGTGCCCAGGCGCGGGATGTCGAGCGGCGTCACGGCCAGGTCGCTCCACGCCACCTCCAGGGGCACATGGCGCTCGATGGTGACTAGGCGCTTGCTCAGGCGGGCCATTTCGGCATTGGCGCGGACGATCTCGCCGAGCTTGCGGGGGATCTCGGCGGCGTGGTCGAGCAGGTTCTCCACCGAGCCGTACTCCTGGACCAGGCGCGTGGCGGTCTTGGGGCCCACGCCGGGAATGCCCGGAATGTTGTCGCTCACGTCGCCGGCCAGGGCGAGGTAGTCAATGAGCTGGGCGGGGAAGGCGATGTGCCACTGCGCGCAGACCTCCTCGGCCGAGAGCGGGGCGTGCTCGCCGGGGCGGTAGATACGGACGTGCTCGCCGGCGAGTTGGCCGAGGTCCTTGTCGGGGGAGGCGATGGTGACCTCGAAGCCCTCCTTGGCGGCGCGGTCGGCGAGGGTGCCGAGGACGTCGTCGGCCTCGTAGCCATCGGCGTGGATGACCTTGATGCCCCAGGCTTCGGCGAGCTCCTGGGCCTGGCCGATGGAGGCGGCGATGTCCTCGGGCATCTTCTCGCGCTGGGCTTTGTAGGGGGGATAGAGGGTGTGGCGGAAGGTGGGGGTGGTGCTCTCCATCGCGATGGCCAGGTGGGTGGGCTTGAAGGTCCGTAGGATCTGGTCGAGGGTGGTCGCGAAGAGCGAGAGCGAGGAGGTATTGATGCCGGTGGCCGTCCGCCGCGGTTTGTTGAGGAAGACGAAGTAGCCGCGATAGAGAATCGGCATGAGGTCGATGAGAAAGAGGCGCTTGGTCTCGACGCCGAAGGTCGGGGTGTCCATAGGGCAAGGTCCTGTTTAGGGATGAAGGGCGCGCCAGCGGTCGGCCAGTTCGCGCCAGGAGCAATCGAGCAACGCCTCGGGGCGGCCCGTGCTAGGGGGGAAGAGCTGCAGCAGCCGCTCCAGCTCCAGCTCGTCATAGATGCTGTGTTCGGGGTAGAGCGTCAGGTAGAGCGCCATCGGCGTGGCCTCCGGCGGCAAGGCGTATGCCCAACCCTCGGGCAGACGAAAGGCCTCGGCCACCGCCGCCAGGAAGGGCGTATCTTCGGGCGACCACCCGGCGTGGGGCGCGCTGCCGTAGGCCTTCAGGAAGCGCCGCCGCTGGGCCCCGCGCGCCAGGGCCGCGATCACCAACGCGCTCGCCGCGAGCAGCACCGCCCCCAGCGCCCAACGCATCCAGCTCATCGCGCACGCTCCCCGCCCAAGAGTGCCAACACGCGCGCTTGCACCGCTGGCAGGTCGTCTGCTGAGAGCGCGGGGTCGATGATGGGCAGCAGGTCGCCCGAGGCGCGCTCCTCGTAGAGGCGGACCTTCTCGCCCTGTTCATTGCGCGTGACGCTCCGCTCGATGAGCTGCTTCCCGCGCTCGAGGAGGATGGCCAGCACGTAGATGACCGCGCGATCCTCGGGCGTATTCCCCGCCAGCAGCACGCGTAGCAGGTGGCCGGCGGTCTCCTTGGGCACCGCCTCGGCCCCGGCCTTGGCGCGCGCCTCGCGCTTGGGCACGGTGAAGCTCCACACGCCGCTCACGCCCTTGAGCGCTGCCGGGTCGACCGCCGCGAAGCAGGCCGGGCAGAGGTCGCGCCGGGCAAACCCCTCCTCGCCGCCGCTCTCCAGGAGCGAGTGGCCCTTCTGCCCGGGCTCGAAGGCCGCCCCGCAGACGGCGCACTTCCCGGCGCGCGGCTTGATGTTCCAACTTCCGGCGGCCATTACTGCCCCTCCTGCTTCTTGAAGAGCTTTTTGAGGGCCTTGTCCAGGGCGTCCTCGGCCTCCTCGGCGCCATTGCCGAGGGCCTCGATCGCCTCGCCGGCCACATCGCCGGCGGCCCCGCCCACCTCGAGCCCGGCCTCGCCGGTCTTCTGCAAGGCCTTGGTCAAGCGCTCACTCACCTTCTGGCTGGCGCGGGTGATGGCGTTCTCTTTGAGGAAGGTGAGGATGGGGCCGGTCTCTACCTGGGGCCGATCGATGGTGCCGCGGATGGGCAGGCGCAGCGTCTGCCCCACGGGGAACTTCTTGGAGAGGCGCGAGCCTAGGAGCTGCTCGGTGAGGGGGATAGAGAGGGTGTAATCGACTTCGCGCGTGAGGAGATTGCTCGAGCCCGCGCAGCGGAGCCGAGCGCCAGAGACGCGCAGGTGGATCTCATCGCAGGTCAGCTTCCCGCCGCTGACGGCCACGCCGAAGTCCTGGTCGGGCAACGCCAGCACCCGGTCGCGCGCTTGCAGGAGCGAGAGCACGGTGCCGAGCGTGCCGTTGGGCTTGAGGGCCACGCCGCGCGTCTGGAAAAGCAGCTGCGCCTCCAAGGCCGCCAGCGGCTCGGTCTCGCCCCCGAGCGGCAGGCGCACCTGCTGCGTCAGGAGGCTAATCGTCCCCTGCGGCTCGGCCGACCCCGGGAGGATGGGGCTCACGGCGCGCAGCGCCATATCCAGCAACTCGGGCGTCACCTGCACCTGGTCGAGCACGCGGCTGCCTTCGGGCACGGTGAGTACGTAGGGCGTGGCCGAGAGGTTGACCTGCGGGCAGAGGTTGAGCCGCCCGCCATTGACCTGCCAAGCGCCGTCCATCGCCGCCACCCCCTCGGCCAGGGTGAAGGTGGCGCTGCCGCCGGGGATGTCGAGCCCGGGGCAGGTGATCTTGTCGAAGCGCAACTCGGCTTGGGCGCGCCCCTCGTTGAGGATGGCCGGGGTGCCGGCGGAGAGGGGCGCGCGGAAGGTAAAGGGCGTGGTGTGGCGGCCGCTGACGGCGATCCCCAGGTCGCGATAGGGCGCGCAGACCGGCAGGGCCCAGAGGGCGGCGAAGTCGGGCGTCAAGGTGCCCTCGAGCGTCAGGAGCGCCTCGACGGGGGCGTAGGTGCCGTGCGCAGTGAGCGAGAGGAGGGCCTGGTCGAGCGCCAGCCGCTCCAGGGTGAGCGTCTCGCCCAGCGTGGCTGCGGCCGAGAGGGTGAAGGGGAGCGCGAGGGGGGAGTGCTCGGGGAGGGCGAGGGCGAAGTCCGCCGAGCGCACCTGCGCCTCCAGCCGCTGCTCGGAGGGCGCCTTGAGCGCATAGTCCAGCGTGCCCTGCACGGTCAGCGGTGTCTCGTCCTTTCTCCACCGGCGCCAGGCGAGGAGGCGGCTGGGCTGGAAGGTCCCGGCGAACTCGGCCGTCGGGAAGGTCTGCCCGGAGGCGAGGGAGCCCTGCCCCTCGGCGGTCAGGCAGGGGGTGGTGAGCTTGAGCGCCTCGGCCGAGAGGTGCCCGGCCGTGTAGGCGAGGGTGGCCTCCACGCGCGCCAACTCCGCCTCGCGCACCTGCCAGGCGGCCGAGGTGAAGGTGGCATTGCGCACGGCGGCGATGATCTTCGCGCGCAGGGCCTCCTGACTGCCCACTGCGGTGGCGTTGAGGCGCAGTTCGCCGCCGGCCGACTGCCCCTCGGGCAGGGGCGGGGCAAAGCGTAGCGCCTGGGTTAAATCAGCCTCGAGCGTGAGCGCGGCGCTGTGGAAGGCGCGTTGGGCGAGGTCCGGCTCCTCGACCTTCACCTGGGCTTGGAGGAGGGGCGCGGTCAGCGCATCGGCCTGTTGCCGCCGGAGGGTCACCTGCGCGGCCACCGCCTCGCGCTTACCCGAGAGTTCGGCCGTGAGCGTGACTGGCTCGGCCAGCGCCACCTTGCCCACAAAGGGCCGCGCCGCCGCCAAGAGCGCCGTGCTCTCGGCCTGGACGCGAAACTCTCCAGCCGCCAAGGTCCCGCGGCCACTCGCTTCCAGCCCCGGCAGATTGACCGCGAAGGCCTCCACCTCGCTCCGCAGCGGCTCGGCCGGCACCACCAACGCCGCCAACGTCACCTCCGGCGAGACCGCGAGCGCCTTGCCCGCCACCTGCGCGCTCAGCCCCGGCGTGCTCGCCGCCAAACTCACTGCCAGTTGCTCCTGCGTGGCATCGGGGAGGAGCGAACCCTGTGCCTCCAGCGTTCCCCCAGTTAGCGCGTAGCCCTCGGGCAAGGCCAACGGCACGCCAAAGGCCGCCGCCACCTGCTGGGCCGTCGCCCACAGCGCGCAGAGCTCTACCCGCAGCTTTGCCTTCACCTCCGGCCACGGACCCGCCGCGCGCCCCGTCGCCTGGGCAGCAATCTCCCCCCACGGCGCGGTCAGCGAAAGGGTCAGCGCCTGGACCGCGCGCAGCGGCTCGGCCAGAACCTCCGCCGGCGGACGGCTCGTTGCCCGCAGCACCGCCTGCGCCCCGAGCACCTTGCCCGAGAGGTCGAGCGTCACCGGCGCGGTCACCTCCGGCCAATCCGCCGTCAGCGCGCTCGCCTCCAACAGCGGCTCGGCCAGCGGCGTATAGACCACCTTCGCCTCCCGCACCGTGAGATGGGCCGAGAGGTGCGTAATGGGCAGGGTGGGGGGCTCCTTCGCTGTCGGCGCACTGGGCGCGGCCGGTCCCCCGGGTGCCGGCTTGGCGGACTTCGCTACGGGCGTGAGCGTCACCTCCGGCGCGTCAATCGTCACCTCGGCCTGCACCCGCCCGAAAGGGAGTAGTTGCCACAGGCTATTAAGCTGAACGCCCTTCACGTGCGCCTCCACCCCCGCGCGCGGATCGCTGTAGGTCACGCCCGCCACCTGCTGCGCCCCAAACCACGAAAGGTGCCAAGAGGCCACTTCTACCCGCGCAGGCGCAAGCGCCGCGTTCGCTTGCTTGAGAATCAGACTCCGCGCCCACGCGCACGAGAGGAGCCACGGTGCCCCCGCCAGGAGCCCCGCCAGCACCCCCAGCCCCCCGAGCACACCCACCAGCACCCGCCGCCCCCATCGCCGCGACTGCCTTGCCCGCTGCTCGTTCACCGGTTTCGTAAAGTCCATACACTCGCTCCTAATCGGCCCCTAGCATACCACATTCCCGCTCCGCGCTGCGCGTGAGGTGCGCCTTCGGCGCGTTAAGGGTTTTGCCGTGGCCTACTCCGCCAGGCCGCCCGCCCCGGGTCGACCTCGAACCCGGGCCTACCTCGAGGTGCACCCGGGGCGGATGGCTACGCAGGAGGAAACCACAAAGAACACAAGTCCGAAGGAGCTATGTCAAAAAGAGCACAAAGAA
>CAMGJH010000054.1 GCA_946056345.1 uncultured Lentisphaeraceae bacterium
CCCGGGCCTACCTCGAGGCGAACCCGGGGCGGACAAAAATGTAAAACGCCCGGGGCCGCCCGTTCTGATGGCCGCCGTCCCGCGCCGCTGCGAGCGAGGCGCGCGTTCATTTGCTATACTGGGGCCATGAAAGCGAGAACACTGTTCCTTTTGTTGGGTCTGGCGCTGGCGTCGGCGGCCTGGGCGCAGTATCGCGATTATGCGCAGATGGGCAAGACGCCGGCGGAGTTGCAGTTTATCGACGACCCGCTGGAGATTGAGAAGAAGGAGCCGGCGTGGTGGTTCTGGAATAAGCCCAAGATGGACACGGCGGCCGATCAGCTGGCCTACGCGGCCGAACTCGAGCGCGCGGGCAAGCAGCGCCGGGCGGTGAGCGCGTATAACGACTTGGTGCGCCAGTGGCATACGGCGCCGGAGGCGCTCTATGCGCAGCTCTCGATTGCGCGGTTGGAGTCGGCCATGGGGAATGCGTCGGCGGCGTACGACGCGGATATCTACTTGCTGGCCTACTTTGCCGGGCACTTCAAGTCGGGCCCGGTGTTGGAGGATGCGGTGGCGCAGGCCGATCAGATGGTGGCGCAGAACCGCGAGGGGAAGATTAAGTTCCGCCTGGGCTCGGGGCTGCGGGCGAACTACGAGCGGATTATCCACTTTGCCCCGCGCTGGGAGCGCGTGCCCGAGCTGATGGTCAAGATTGCCGAAATCTATGTGCAGGATGAGGAGTACGCCAGCGCCATTACGGTCTGCGACCGGCTCTTTATCGATTGGCCGGCCTATGAGAAGCTCGATGAGGTGGTGGATCTCTACTGCGATGCGTGCCGGCGCTTGGCCGACCAATGGCAGAATGATACCGGGCGCTTGAAGCACCTCGAGCAGCTGATCTCCGGGGCGATTATCTTCCGCCCGGCGCATCCGAATGCCGCGCTCTTCGGCCGGTGGAAGCAGGAGATTTACGAGCTGCGCCGCGCCCGCTCCTACGAGAAGGCCACCTTCTACGACAACCCCGAGGCCTACTCGCTGGAGGCGGCTATCCGGGCCTATCAGACCTTCCTGCGCGAGTTCCCCGACGCGCCGCAGGTGCCCCGGGTGCGCGAGCGCCTGGCGGAGCTGTCCATCGCCAACAACTTGCCGGCCGAGGGGCCCTCCGCGCCGGTTCGCGAGCAAGAGGAGACGAAGTGATGCGTTATTTCGGATGGATGGCAGGCGCCTGCGCGGCGGTTGCGATGGTGTGCACCGGCTGCGCCGGCTATCAGCTCGGCTCGCCCGTGCCCCAGGAACTGCGGACAATCCATGTGCCGGCCTTCGAGAACCGGACCGAATACCCGATGGTCGGCGCAATGGCCGCACAGCAGTTTATGGACGCGATTATCGAGGACGGCACCTTCACGCTCACGACCTACGACCGCGCCCGACTGCGCGTCCAGGCCATCGCCACGGGCATCTCCTCCTCCTCGGTGCGCTACGACCGCGAGAGCACGATGATCCCCGAGGAATACATCATCACCCTCAAGGTCCAGCTCTACGTCTTTGACCGTGTGACGGGCGAAACCTACATCAATGGCAAGACCTTCTCCGCCTCCGACACCGTCCTCACCCGCGGCGAGTTCCAGACCGGCGTCACCGACGCCCTGCCGCGCGTCTCGCGCAAGCTCGCCCAGCGGATGCTCACCGCCCTGCACACGCTGCATCTGCCCCCCGAAGAGCCCGAGCTGACGCTCGAGGAGGCCGCCACCGTGCTCGAGGGCGAAAGCGCCGAGGTGCCCGAGCCGATCTCCTACTTCGGCACCGAGGAATCCGACGTGGAAAAGCAGGAGGAGGCCGAGCTCCCGCCCGAGGCCAAGCGCCCGGCGAAGTAAGGCCCGCGGCACAATGGTCTCGCCCAAAACCCTCCTCGTCGGCTTCCGCACCCTCTGCTCGTACTACCGCGCGCAGGGGCGGCTCTTAGTCTTGGACCTGGCGTCCATCGTGCTGCACGCCGGCGTGCAGGTGGCGATCCCCTTCACCGCCCTGCGCGTCTTCCAAGTCTATCTGCCCGCGGGCAACTTGCGCGCAACGGCGGCCGCGGCGGCGGTCTTTGCCGGGTTGGCGCTCGCGGCGGCAGGGCTGGAGTGGTGCTACATCCTCTTTGGCCACTGGCTTGGCATTCGCGTGGAAGCCGCGATGCGCAACGCCTTCTTCGACCACATCCAGCGCCTGCCCTTCGCCTACTTCGACCGCACGAAAACCGGCGAAGTCATCTCCCGCATCACCTCCGACCTCATGCTCGTGGGCGAGACCGCCCACCACCTCCTCGAAGACCTCGCCGAGGTCACCTTGATGCTCACCGGTGCCTTCGTGGTGATGTTCTCCCTCAACGCCTCCCTCGCCCGCTTCACCCTCCTGCCCATTCCCTTCATCCTCGTCTTCGCCGGTGCCTTCCAAAAGCGCATCCACCGCGTCTGGCGCGAGAACCGCCGCGAGGTCTCCACCCTCGCCTCCCACGTCGAGAACGTGGTCCAGGGCATTCGCGAGATTAAGAGCTTCACCAACGAGCAGCGCGAGCGCACCCTCTTCCGCCGCGTCAACAGCCGCTTCCGCCGCTCCTTCGAGCAGGTCTACATCCTCTACGCCCCCCTCTTCGCCCTCACCCAGCTGCTCCTCGAGGGCTACTCGCTGCTCTACATCGCCCTCGGCGCCTGGATGGTCGCCACCGGCGCGGCCGACCTCCCGCAGGTCTTCGCCTTCTTTATGTACTCGCGCTACGTGACGACCCCCATGCGCCGCATCGTCAACGGCCTGGATATGTACCAGCAAGGGCTCGTGGGCTACTGCCGCTTCCGCGAGTTCCTCGCCCAAGCCCCCGAGGCCGACCCCGCCGCCGGCGGCGAGCCCCTGCGCGAGGTGCGCGGCGAACTGCGCTTCGAGGCGCTACGCTTCCGCTATCCCGGCACCGAGCGCACCGTTCTCGACCTCCCCGAGCTCACCCTCCCGGCCGGCAGCGTCTGCGCGCTCGTGGGCCCCTCGGGCGCCGGCAAGAGCACCCTCGCCGCCCTCATCCCCCGCTTCTACGAGCCCACCGAAGGCCACCTCTACCTCGATGGGCGCGACACCGCCACCCTCCCCAAGCGTTCGCTGCGCGAAGCCATCGGCATCGTCGCCCAGCGCCCCTTCCTCTTCGATGGCTCCATCCGCGATAACCTCCTCCTAGGCAACGCCGAGGCCGACGACGACACCCTCTTCGCCGCCCTCGAGCAGGCCAACCTCGCCGCCTTCGTCCGCTCGCTGCCCGAGGGCCTCTCCACCCCGGTAGGCGAGCACGGGCTGATGCTCTCGGGCGGGCAAGCCCAACGCATCGCCATCGCCCGCGTCTTCCTCAAAAACCCGCCCATCCTCATTCTCGACGAAGCCACCTCCGCCCTCGACACCTTCGCCGAGGCGGCCGTCCAGGAGGCCCTTGCGCGCCTCTCCCGCGGCCGCACCACCCTCATCATTGCCCACCGCCTCACCACCATCCGCCACGCCACGCTCATCTGCTACCTCGAAGCCGGGCGCATCGTCGAGCGCGGTTCGCACGCCGAGCTCCTCGCGCGCAACGGCCGCTACGCCGAGCTCTTGCGCGCCGCCGGGATGCTCTCGTAAGGAAACGATAAGGAACGCCACCATGTCCGAGACCCCAGACACTCGCCCCGATTGGGACACCTACTTTATGTCCATCGCCCGCGTCGTTGCCGAGCGCGCCAACTGCTCTCGCCGCAAGGTCGCCGCCGTCATCGTCTCCGATCACCGCATCATCTCCACCGGCTACAACGGTACCCCGCGCGGCATCCGCAACTGCTTCGACGGTGGCTGCCCCCGCTGCTCGGGCCACGCCAAGAGCGGCACCTCCCTGGAAGAGTGCCTCTGCGTCCACGCCGAGCAGAACGCCATCTGCCAGGCCGCCTACTACGGCATCCGCCTCGCGGGCGCCACCATCTACGTCACCCTCACCCCCTGCCTCACCTGCGCCAAGATGATTATCAACGCCGGCATTCGCGAAGTCGTCTACACCGGCGAATACGCCTTCGATGAGCAGACCCGCAAACTCCTCGCCGATGCCGGCGTGGTCTGCCGCCGATTCGATGGGCGATAGACTCCAAGCCTCTCGCAAGGAGCCGTGAACGATGCAGCGCAATAAACAGGGCAAGTCGACAGTCGACAGTCGACAGTCGACAGTTCGCGTGCCGCGACGGATTAAAGGATGGTTCGCACGGTGCCTCTCCCACAGCTCAGACGGGTTAACCACCTCGAGCGCCACCCCTGTCGACTGTCGACTGTCGACTCTGTTCCTCGTCGTGGCGCTTGCCGCCACGACGTTTGCCGCGCCCTCGCCCATGCAGTCGCCCGATGGCACGCTCTACGTCGGCTGCCAGACCAACGAGCGCGCCCCGATGCGCGCCCCGGTCCTGCGCTTCGCCCAAACCGTCAAGCAGCACTTCGAGGCCGACTTCCTGCCCCTCGGTTCGGCCGATAGCCCCCTCTCCATCATCCTCGGCAGCGAAACCAACGCCGTCTCCACCCTCGTCAAGGACCGCTTCGCCCTGCGCGACAACTCCTTCTCCCAGCTCATCATCCGCGTGCCGAACCCCGACACCGTCGACCTCGAGCTCCTGCGCACGGCCATCATCGAGGCGCTCTTGCGCGAACGCACCCGCGCCCTCGCCGGCTCCTACGCCGCGCTCACCTGGCCGCCCTGGTTCATCCAGGCCGCCGTCGACGCCTCTAAGGGGAACCTCGCCGTCGCCGAGGCCTACGAGCACGCCTTCGCCCTGCGCGAAGCCGGCGCGTTGCCCACCCCCGAAGCCCTCCTCGCCCCCGGTGCCCCGGCCCCGGACCCCGCCATCGCCGCCTGCTTCGCCCGCTGGCTCCTCTCCCTCGGCACGCAGGCCTACACCCCCCGCGAGGGCGAAAACGCCGCCGCAACCGAGCGCGCCATCGTCGCTGCCCGCCGCGAGCGTATCGCCCGCATCGAGGCCCTCCTCACCACCCCTTGGACGGCCGAGGCCCTCTTGCCGCCCGATGCCGCAGCGCGCTGGAACGCCTGGCTCACCGAGCGCGAGCGCGCTGTCCTCCTGCCCGGCATCGTCACCCGCTCGCAGTTCACCCGTTGGCGCAAGAGCCTGGCCTTCCCCGAGAGCCCGGAGGCCGCCCGCGCCCTCTCCGAGCGCCTCTCGCGCGAGGCCATCGGCAAGCCCCAGCCCTTCTGCGACCTCACCGAGCTCTACCTGCGCGCCTGCGCCGCCGCCGTGGTGGGCGACAACTTCCGCGCCGCCGCCCTCTGGTCCGAGGCCGACGAAGCGGCAACCCTCCTCGCCGCCCACCTGCAGAACACCCCCCTCCTCCAGCAGACCCCGCACGCCTTCGCCCCGAAAGGAAGCCAATCCAATGAGTAACCCCGCCGATACCGCCACCACCGTTGGCAAGATTAACCCCGATGTCCTCGCCTTCACCGAGGGCAAGGACCCCGTCCTCGACCTCGCCCTCGCCGAGGTCGATTGCCTGGGCACCGCCGCCCACGTCACAATGCTCACCCGGATGGCCTTCAAGCCCACCCTCTTCACCCCCGAGCAGCGCAACGCCGTCGTCGCCGCCCTCGCCGACATCATCGCCGAGGCCCGCCGGGGCGACTTCTCCATCACCGCCGCCGACCAGGATGTCCACCTCGCCGTCGAGCGCCGCCTCACCGAGCGCCTGGGCGACCTGGGCAAGAAGGTCCACACCTGCCGCTCGCGCAACGACCAGGTGGCCGTCGACATCCGTCTGCACATCCGCAACGAGCTCAACGCCTTGCGTATCGAGCTCGCCGACCTCGCCGCCGACCTCCTCGCCCTCGCCCAGAAGCACCCGCGCGTCCCCCTCGTCGGCCGCACCCACCTCCAGCCCGCGATGCCCTCCTCGGTCGCTATGTGGGCCAGCGCCTACGCCGAGATGCTCCTCGACGATGACTACCTCCTCCAGGCCGCCGCCAAAGTCAACAACCTCTGTCCCCTCGGCTCAGCCGCCGGCTACGGCGTGCCCCTGCCCATTGACCGCCAGCTGACCTCCGACCTCCTGGCCTTCGACCGCCCCCACCACAACGTCTTCTACGCCTCCTGTGCCCGCGGCAAGGACGAGGCCGTCCTCCTCTCCGCCTGCTCGCAGGTGATGCTTTCCCTCTCGCGCCTGGCCGAGGACCTCATCCTCTTCTCGATGCCCGAGTTCCGCTACTTCACCCTCCCGCGCGACCTCTGCACCGGCTCGTCGATTATGCCCCAGAAGTATAACCCCGACGTCCTCGAGCTCATCCGCGCCAAGGCCGCCCTCCTCATCGGCCAGGCCACCGCCGCCTCCACCATCCTCAAGGCGATGCCCGGCGGCTACAACCGCGACCTCCAGGACACCAAGGAGCTCTACATGGAGGGCCTGCGCACCACCCGCACCTCCCTGCGCATTATGCGCCTGATGGCCCAGAACCTCACCGTCAACCCCGAGGCCTGCCGCGCCGCCTTCGCCGAGCCCGGCGTCTTCGCCACCGACCGCGCCCTCGAGCTCGTCGCCTCCGGGATGCCTTTCCGCGATGCCTACCACCAGGTTCGCGACCACCTCGAGGACCTCCGCGGGATGGACCCCGATGCCGTCATCGCCCAGAAGACCCACCTCGGTGGCACCAACGGTCTCGACCTCCCCCTCCTCCGCGCCCGCGCCGATACCCTCCGCGCCGAGGCCTCCGCCGCCCAGGCCAAAGCCGCCGCCGCCTTCGCCGCGCTGTTGCAGCCGATTGTCTAAGCCCCCCCGGGGGCCCCTCGCCCCCGGACCCCCTCGGGAGCGCGGGGCGCTCCACCCCGGCCGACGCGCCCTCCGGCACGTCGGCTTTGCTTTGCACTGAGGCTCCTTTGGCACACGCAGCCCGCCCAGAACCCCCAGCCCCTCTGCCGCGCCCGCCCCTCACCCACGCACCC
>CAMGJH010000055.1 GCA_946056345.1 uncultured Lentisphaeraceae bacterium
GTCTTAAGGTCGATCAGAACACGCCGCGAGAGATGTTTGCCGCCGCATTTGCGCAGTTGAAAGAACAAGGGAAGCAGGCGGTCATCCTCATTGACGAATACGACGCGCCCATCTGCCACGTCTTGGACCGTCCCGAACTCTGCGAGGCGATCCGCGGTGAGTTGGCGAACCTCTATTCGGTGATGAAGGCTAATCAGGCGGCCATTCGCTTCGTGATGATTACCGGCATCTCCAAGTTCGCCTCGATGGCGGTCTTCTCGGGGCTGAACAATGTCATCGACCTTACCTACGATCCCGACTACGCCGCCATGCTCGGCTACACCCAGGCCGAGCTAGAGGCGAACTTTGCCGAGCACCTCGACCGCCGTGCGCAGGAGATGGAGCTCTCCAAGGCCGACTTTATGGCCGGGCTGGCTAAGTGGTTTAATGGATACCGTTTTTCTATCGCCTCCGAGGCTTCGGTCTACAATCCCGTGGCGATTGCGCGGACATTGACCTCTCGTTGGCCCGATTTTGATGCGCAGTGGACGACCACCGGACGTTCCTCAATGCTCTCCAAGTTCCTCCGGCGCTATGATCTGCTCAAGATTGACTTTCAGCGCCCCATCACCGCCTCGCGGAGCAACTTGGAGGCGCCCTCGCAGATTGTCGCCCTCTCGCCCGTGGCGGTACTCTATCAGACCGGTTATCTAACGCTGGCGGGCTATGACCGCGCCTCGGGGAACTACATTCTGCGCATTCCCGACGAGGAGGTCCGTCGCGACCTGATGGGATTCCTCTGCGAACTCACCATCGCCTCCGATGCCACGCGCGAAGATGCACGCGCCCATGTCTCCATCAACTCGCTCGACGACCTCCTCAACGTCGACCTCTACACGATGTACGCCCAGTGCCACTACGGCCCCACCGAGACGCGCATCCAGGAGTACAACTACCAGCGCATCCTCCAGATCCTCTTCTGGTCGCTCGGCTACGACCCCATCGTCGAGCCGGTGCAGTCCTCCGGCAAGCACGCCGACCTCGTGGTCAAGGCCGGCGATGTCATCTTTGTCTTTGAGCTCAAGAGTGACGGCACCACCGCCGAGGCCGCCCTCCAGCAGATTAAGGACCGCGGCTACGCCACGCCCTACCTCCACGACGGCCGCCCGATTGCCCTCGTTGGCCTCTCCTTCCACAAGGGCCAGCGCGAGCTCCAAGGCGTGGCCTATGAGGTGTTGCCCTCTCAAAAGGTCTAAATGGCTTAAAAAAGGGCGCAAAGAGGGCGTAAGAGTCTTGCGCTAGGGGGTGGGCTTTGGTAGAATACGCCTAAACGGAAGGAAAAGTGTTTATGGCAGACTGCACAGTTGTGAACGTGAACGAGCGGGTTTCGTTTGGCGCGGGCGGCTTGACGTTGATGGCCGGGCCGTGCGTGATTGAGAGCCACGAGGCGTGCTTGGAATTGGCCGCGGCGTTGGTGGAGCTGACCGGGCGGCTGGGAATTCCGTATATCTTCAAGGCTTCTTTTGACAAGGCAAACCGGACGAGCCTCTCGGCCTATCGCGGGCCGGGGCTGGAGAAGGGGCTCGAGACGCTTGCGGAGGTGAAGCGGCGCTTCAATGTGCCGGTGGTCACCGATATTCACGAGCCGTGGCAGTGCGCGCCGGTGGCGGAGGTGTGCGATGTGCTGCAGATCCCCGCCTTCCTGTGCCGGCAGACGGATTTGGTGGTGGCCGCGGCGAAGACTGGGCGCGTGGTGAATATCAAGAAGGGGCAGTTCCTGGCGCCGGAGGATATGGTCAACGTGGTGCGGAAGGTGGAATCCGAGGGGAACACGAAGATTGTGCTCACCGAGCGCGGGGCGAGCTTTGGCTATCATAACCTGGTGGCCGATATGCGTTCGCTCCTGGTGATGCGCGAGCTTGGCTACCCGGTGGTCTTCGATGCCACGCATAGCGTGCAGCGGCCCGGCGGGTTGGGCTCGGGCTCGGGCGGCGATGGGCGCTGGGCACCGGCCTTGGCGCGTGCGGCGGTTGCCACGGGCGTGGATGGGCTCTTTATGGAAACGCACTTCAACCCGCCTGAGGCGCTCTCGGACGCGGCAAACGCGATTGCGTTCAGCGCCTTGGAGGCGCTCTTGACGAAGCTGCAGAAGATTGACGCGATTGTGAAGGCTCCATGAGGATTGTTGGCGGCTTACTCTTGACGGTGCTGGCGCTGGGCCTTGGCGGCCGGGTGTTAGCCGCGCCGTCGCCCGAGGCCGAGGAGCGGCTGAGCGAGGCGGCGTTGGCGCGGTATGGCGCGCCGGGGCAGCCCGAGCGTTATCGCTCGCTGCTGATGCAGATCCGCAAGGCGCCCGAGGAGTTGGGCTCTCCGGCGAAGGATGTGCGCTTGCCGGTGCAGAGTTGGCCCAATGGCCGGGCGAAGACGATGGTCTTTGCCAAGGAGGCGTGGGTGACGCTGGATATGCAAGGTGTGCGTGCGCGGACGGTGCATGTGGAGCACTATCGCGAGGATGGGTCGCTTGCCGGAACGTTGGATGCCGAGGAGGTGTTGGTGGACCGCACCAGGCAGTTGGCGGTGGTCAAGGGGCGGATCAAGGGGCGCTTTGGCGCGGACAAGCTCTCCGGAGTGGGGGCGTTGATTGACTTCGAGACGCAGTATGTGAAGATTTTGCGCCGGGCACGGATTGAGACCGGGCGGCTTGGCAAGGCGGACTTTTCCGCGCGTGGCTTGTTTTGAGAGGGACGGATATGAAGCAGATGATGAGACTCTTTGGACTGGTGAGTGCGTTGACCGTGGCCGTGGTGGCCTGGGCAGTGGAGGATGACGACGGGATGGCCGCCGCGCGCGAGGCATTGGAAGGCCCCGCCAAGAGCGCCCAGCAGCAGATCGCCCTGCGCGACACCAAAATTACCGCCGACAAGATGGAGTATAACTACAAGGAGGCCGTGGCCGTGCTCACCGACAACGTGGTGGTGGATGACGCGCGCTTCAACTTGACCTCCGACCGGCTCTTCGTCTTCCTGGAAGGGACCAACACCCTCAGCCAGTTGGTCGTCCTCGGGCGCGTCTCGGTCTCGAACGAAAATCGTCGCGCTTCGTGCGACAAGGCGGTCTACACCAAGGCCGATGGCCGCTTGGTGATGGTCGGCAACGCCAAGCTCAAGAACATTGACAAGGATGGTAAGGAGAGCGTGGTTGCCGGCGACAAGATTACGATTTGGGTGGACGACCAGCGGATGGAGGTCTACCCGCGCCCGATGTTGACCATCCCGGCCGGCGCGGCCGAGGGCTTCAAGGGGATGATGCCATGAGTGATGCGGCAACCAAAGCGCCGGACGTGGTCGCCACGGGCCTGAAGAAGGTCTATGGCGAACGGACGGTGGTCAATGGCATCTCGCTTACCGCGCGCTGCGGGGAGTGCGTGGGGCTCTTGGGGCCCAATGGTGCCGGCAAGACGACGACCTTCTATATGGTGGTGGGGCTGGTGCGGCCGAATGCCGGGCAGGTCACCTTCCAGGGCACGGACATCACGCACATGCCCGTCTACAAGCGCGCGCGGATTGGCTTGGGCTACCTGGCGCAGGAGGCGAGCGTCTTCCGCAAGTTGAGTGTGGAGGATAACATCCTCGCCATTCTCGAGACGATGCACCCCACGCGTGCCGAGAAGGCGGCGCGGTTGGAGGAGCTGCTCGGTTCGCTGGGGCTCACGAAGGTGGCCAAGCAGCCGGCCTACACCCTCTCGGGCGGCGAGCGGCGCAAGCTGGAAATCGCCCGCGCCCTGGTGCGGCGGCCCTCCATCCTGATGCTCGATGAGCCCTTCGCCGGCGTTGACCCGCTGGCCGTCGACGATATCCAGAACATCGTCCGTGGGCTGAAGGCCCAAGGCCTCGGGGTCATCATTACCGACCACAATGTGCGCGAGACGCTGGATATCGTCGACCGCGCATACATCGTTTTCGAAGGGCGGATCCTCTGCGAGGGCACCAGCCGCGAACTCATCGAGAACCCGCAAGCAAGGCAATCTTATCTCGGGGAGAACTTCCGAATGTAGTCGGAGCGAGACCCCGGGAAGACAACCAACCCCAGCAAGAAAGGTAGGTACGACATGACAGTCGAAATCAGTGCACGGCATAAGGACATTTCTGAAGGTTTCCGCGAGTACGCCACTCAGCGCGCGGAAAAGATTGGCGAGGCGTTTCCAATGGTCGAGTCTGTCCGCGTGGTGATGGACTTCCAGAACAAGCTCTGCGCGGCGGAAGTCATCGCTCAGCGCAAGGACGAGAAGTTCGTCGGCGTGGCCAACACCGATACTTCTATGCGCGCAGCGGTCGATATGGCCGCGGCCAAGGTGGAAACCCAGATCCGCAAGAAACGCGCCAAGGCCTACGTCGAGCCGGCCCGCAAGGCCGCTCAGGCCGCCGAGGCCGCGAAGTAAGCGCCCCGCGCTCACCGCCTAGAGCCCCTGTCAATGGCCAATCCGCCCCTCAGAATCAACCCCATCACTGTCTTGCAATTGACGGTGGGGGGCTTTTTTCAGGCTGCGCTTGAATCGCTCGGTCTGGAGGTGGTGGCCGGCAGCTCGGGGCTCGATCGGCCCATCCTCGAGCCGGTCTTGCACCGGCCGGGGCTTGCCCTCACGGGCTACTACGAGTTCTTCGCCTGGCGCCGGCCGCAAGTGCTGGGCCGGGCGGAGGCCGCTTATCTCCGGACCCTTGGCTCGGCCGAAGGTGTGGCGCGTTGGGAGGCGCTCTTGAAGCGCGATGTCCCCTGCGTCATCCTGTGCGGGCGCGACGAAGAGGCGGTCGGCGGCGACTTCCTGGCCTTGGCCGACCAGCTGGGCATTCCCATCCTCGTCACGCGCCAGGAGACGCTGGAGGTCTTCCGCCTGGGCTCGGTGCTCCTGCACGAGTTGACGGCCCCGCGCGTCTCGATTGTCGGGACGCTGGTGGACGTCGACGGGGTGGGGGTGCTCCTCGAGGGCCCCCCTGGCATCGGCAAGAGCGAGACGGCCCTGGGGCTGATGCGCCGCGGCCACGCGCTCATCTCCGATGATATGACCCTCCTCTCGGTGGACGCCCACGGCGGCGTGCGCGGCACCTCCAAGGACCGCTTTCGCGGGTATATGGAGATCCGCGGCCTGGGGCTTCTGCCCGTTGAGCAGCTCTTCGGCATCGCCGCGGTTAAGAGCGAATGTCGGCTGGACTTGATTATCTCCCTGCGCCGGTGCGAGACCGAGGACGACATCGACCGCGTGGGCTCGGACGTCCAGGCGTGCGAAGTGCTCGGCCAGCCCATCCAGCGGATGACCATCCCCGTGGCGGCCGGCCGCGACTTCGTGAATGTGGTGGAGACGGCCGCGGCCACCTTCAAGTTGCGCCGATCGGGGGTGGACCCCTCGGCCATTCTCGATAAACAGATGATTTCCCATTTCCTTCATGTGGAGCAAGACAAATGAACGAAGCATCGGTGACAGTTGTATTGAAGAATAAGTATGGTATGCATGTGCGCCCGGCCGGGCTCTTTGCCAAGACCGCCGCCCGCTATCGCGCGGATGTCACGGTAGAGAAGGACGGCGTGGTCGTCCCCGGCAAGAGCATTATGGCCCTGATGACGCTCGAGGCCGTCAGCGGCACCACCTTGGTCATTCACGCCACCGGCGAGGAGGCGCAGAAGGCCGTGGCCGAGCTCGAGGCGCTCATCGAGCGGAAGTTCGACCTGCCGGACGAGTAAGTCCTTCCCCTTCCAAGCGATGCGTGCGATGAGCGAAAGGGCGCAGGAACGCGAACCGACGCTCTACCGGGGGCTGGCCGCCTCTGGCGGGTTGGTCTTTGCCCCGGTGGTGCGCTTCGAGGACAAGAAGCTCTGCGAGGCCCCGCGCTACGAGGTGTTGCCCGAAGATGCTAACGCCGAAATCGCCCGCTTCTATACCGCGCTCGAGCGCTCGCGCCAGCAGCTCTCCGAACTGGCCAAGACGACCGAGAGCCACGCCTCCTCCGCCGAGGCCGGCATCTTCGACTCGCACTTGATGATCCTGATGGATACCTTCTTCATCGACAAGGTGGTCAAGGAGATCCGCAACAGCCACGTCAATGCCGAGTGGGCCGCGCACGAGAACTTCGAGGGGATGATTGCGATGATGCAGCAGATGGACGAAGCCTACATGCGCGAGCGTGTGGCCGACTTCTACGATGTGCGCAATCGCGTCATCAGCAACCTGCTTGGTCAGAACAGCCAGCGAACCATTCCGGCCATCGACCGCCCCTCGATCGTGGTGGCCGATAACATCTCCCCCTCCGACGCCGTCTCCCTGCCGCGCCGCTACATCCGCGGTCTGGCCACCGAGCAAGGCTCGCTGACTGCGCACGTCACCATCTTGGCCCGCGCGCTTGGCGTGCCGGCCGTGGTTGGCATCGGTCAGAGCCTCGAAGCCATCCAGCCCGGCGACGAAGTGGCGCTCGACGGCTTCCACGGTCTGCTTTGGCACTTACCGACCGAGGAGATTAAGGCCACGCTCTTGGCCGACACCGCCGCCCAGCGCGCCGCGCAGGAGCATCGCCGCTCCCTTGCCGACCGCCCGGCCGTGACCCCCGACGGCATCGCCGTGACCCTGCTGGCCAACGCCGATCACAGTGTCGGTTTCGAGGGGATTGGCGAGCACGGCGCCCAGGGCATCGGCCTCTACCGCACCGAATACCTGTGGATTGGCCTAGGCCGCGAGCCGACGGAAGAGGAGCAGTTCCGCGCCTACTCCGAGGTCATCTGCGCCTGCCACGGCAAACCGGTCACCCTGCGCGTGCTGGACATTGGCGGCGACAAGATGGTCGGCCGCAGCCATGCCAAGGAAGCTAACCCCTTCCTCGGCAATCGCTCCGTGCGCTACCTCCTCAA
>CAMGJH010000056.1 GCA_946056345.1 uncultured Lentisphaeraceae bacterium
CACCCTCGCCCTTGAGCATCGCCGATAGGGCGTGGGGTGGGGGTGGTAAGGGTTGTGCAGTGGTGGGCAAAAGAGCGAGTGCGCGCAGCGCGCTCGCGGCGGGGTGGAGCGCCCTGCGCTCCCGGGGGGTGTGGGGGCGAGCAGCCCCCACATCGCTAACCGCTAACGGCTAGCTGCTAACGGCTGCGCGCTACCACTGGGCGCGGTCGAGGGCGCGGTATTGGATGGCCTCGAAGAGGTGGGCTTGGGAGAGGGTTTCGGAGCCGGCCATATCGGCGATGGTCCGGGCCACACGGAGGATGCGGGTGTAGGCGCGGGCAGTGAGGGCAAGCTCGTCCATCGCCGAGCGCAGGAGGGTGGCGGCGGCGGGGTCGAGGGGGCAGAAGGTCTGGAGTTTGCCGGCAGGGAGGTCGGCATTGCAGCGGATGTTGGGGAGGGCACGGTAGCGTTCGGCCTGGATGGCGCGGACGCGCAGGACGCGCTCGCGGATGGTGGCGGAGCTCTCGCCGGGGGTGGCGTTGGCGAGGGCCTCGAAGGGGACGGCGGGGACCTCGACGTGGAGGTCGATGCGGTCGAGGAGGGGGCCTGAGACGCGGGCGCGGTAGTTGCGGATGGCGGTTTCGGGGCAGCGGCAGGCGCGTTTGGGGTCGCCGGCGAAGCCGCAGGGGCAGGGGTTCATCGCGGCCACGAGCATAAAGTCGGCCGGGAAGGTGAGGGTGCCGGCGGAGCGGGCGATGGTGACGGCGCCATCTTCGAGGGGCTGGCGGAGGACCTCGAGGACGCGGCGGTGGAACTCGGGGAGCTCGTCGAGGAAGAGGACGCCGCGGTGGGCGAGGGAGACTTCGCCGGGGGTGGGGTGGGTACCGCCGCCGATGAGGCCGGCGTCGGAGACGGTGTGGTGGGGGGCGCGGAAGGGGCGGCGGGTGATGACGGCTTCCTTGAGGGCACCGGCAACGGAGTGGATGGCGGTGACCTCGAGGGCTTCGTCGGGGGTGAGCGGGGGGAGGATGGAGGGGATGCGGCGCGCGAGCATCGTCTTGCCCGAGCCGGGCGAGCCAATCATCAGGAGGTTGTGGCCGCCGCTGACGGCGACCTCGATGGCACGGCGGGCGGCGGTCTGGCCCTTGACATCGGCGAAGTCCTCGCCGGGGGCCTCGTGGGAGAGGAGGGCCTGGGCGTAGGGGCGGACCTGCGGGGTGTCGCCGCCGGTGAGGAGGGTGATGGCGTGCGAGAGGCTGCGCACGGGCCAGACCTCGATGCCTTCGACGAGGGCCGCTTCGTCGGCGTTGGGCTCGGGGACCATCACGTACTTGAAGCCGGCCTGGCGGAGGGCGAGGACGATGGGCAGGACGCCGCGCACGCGCCGGACTTCGCCGCCGAGGGCCAGCTCACCCAGGGCGGGAACCTGCTCGAGGGAGGGCATATTGAGGCCGCTACCGGCGGCGACGAGGGCCAGGGCGATGGGCAGGTCGTAGACCGGGCCCTCCTTGCGGACGTCGGCGGGGGCGAGGTTGATGGTGACGTTGAGGGGGCGGAGCTTGAGGCCGGTGTTCTTGAGGGCGGCGCGGATGCGGTCGATGCTCTCCTTGACGGCGGCATCGGGCAGGCCAACCACGCGGGTGCGCGGATCCTCGGAGGGGACGGCGTGGACTTCAATCTCAACGGGCTTGGCGCCAATTCCGATGACGGCGGCGGCGTAGGCTCTCTTCAGCATCTGGAGACCTCCGGGTTAGATCGGCCAAGAGGGGTCGATATCAAGCTCGAGGGGAGCGGGGGGGATGGCTTCGCGCGGGGCCACGCCGGCAATCATCGCCGCGTTGTCGCCGCAGTAGCGCGCTTCGGCGCAGAGGAGGGGGAGCCCAGCGCGCTGGCAGAGCGGGGCGAGGGCCGCGCGCAGGCGGCCGTTGAGGGAGACGCCGCCGCCAAGGGCCAGCGAGCGGTAACGCCCGGAGGCCAGGGCTTGTTCCACCCGGCGCGCGAGGGCGGCGACGATGGCCTCTTGGTAGGAGAAGGCGATCTTGGCCACCTCGGCCTTGGTCTGCGGCGGGTGCTTGCGCACGTAGGTGAGCAGGGCGGTCTTGAGGCCTGAGAAGCTGACGCAGAGCTCGGGGGAGAGGCCGTCCGGGAGGGGTTGCTCGGCGCTGACGCGGCCGAGGGGGAAGGGGATGGGCTTCTCGCCGGGGGCGAGGGTGACGGTGCGCGCCAGGCGGTCGATAACCGGGCCGCCCGGGTAGCCCAGGCCGAGGAGCTTGGCGGCCTTGTCGAAAGCTTCGCCGGCGGCATCGTCGATGGTCTGGCCGAGGAGGCTGTAGGCGAGCTGCCCCTCCGCCGAGCAGGTGCACTCCACGAAGCTGGTGTGGCCGCCGCTCACCGCCAGGCCCAGTTGCGGGTAGTTGTCCGGCGAGAAGCGCTCGGGGTGGTCGAGGTAGACCGACCAGAGGTGCGCGTGCATGTGGTTGATGGGCAGGAGCGGCTTACCCAGAGCGAGGGCGAGGCCCTTGGCGGCGGTCCAGCCCACGAGGAGGGAAGCGGCGAGCCCCGGGCCGCGCGTGGCGGCGATGGCATCGACCTGCGCCCAGGGGTCGGCCGCGCCGGGGAAGGCCTCGGCGAGGGCTTGCTCGAGGATGCCGCGGATCTTCTCGATGTGCGAGCGCGAAGCAATCTCCGGCACCACGCCGCCATAGGGCTGGTGGAGTGGCACCTGGGAGTAGATGACAGAGGAGAGGACCTCGGTGCCGTTGCGGACGACGGCCGCGGCCGTCTCGTCGCACGAGCTCTCGATGCCGAGGATGCAGCAGGGCCGGGTCATAGCGCGCGGGGGCTACTTGCCCAAGCGGATGACGAGCGTGCCCATCGAGGGGGCGCTCAGGCGGCGGTCGAGCTCGGTGAGGGCCGGGTAGAACCAGCGGTCGAGGAGGGCCGGGGTGGCGCTGTAGGTGGCCGTGTAGGTCAGGCGCACGATGCCGGTGACGGGGAGGACCTCGGTGGTGCAGGTGAGGGCGATGGTGCCGCCGCCCGGGAGCGTGTGGGTGTAGGGCTCGGGCTTGGAGACAATCTCCGAGCCCTTGGGCAGCCACAGGTCCACCATGCGGACCGTGCCAGCGACTTCGGGCTGGAAGATGGGGTTGCGGCGGGTGGTGCCACGCAGGCCGTAGAGGGTGGTGGCGAGCGGGACCGGGAGGCTGAGGAGGTCGCCCTGGCGCGTGGCGTAGGCCTTGGCCTCCACGGCCAGGCGGGTACGCACCGGGTAGGCCGCCGTGTCCACCACATACTCGCTGATGGGGGTGGCGCCGGGGGCAAGGGCGTCGGCGATGGCGGCGATGCTGCGGCGGCGGGCCTCGGGGGTCATGTCGCGCTGGGCCTGACGGGTGGCGCCGGCGGCGGTGCCCCAGGTGAAGGTCTCGGTGGAGATCGTGGCATCGCCATTCTCGCGCAAGACCAAGCGCAGGGTGTTCTCCGAGTAGCTGCGCAGGGCCTCGGGCTGCTCGTAGAGGATGCGCCCGGCGGCGGTCATCAACGCGCGTGAGGAGAGGGCGGTGGCGCCGGGTTCGTCAAACTCGCCCTCATCGCCCACCAAACGGCCATCCTCAAGGCGGAGGTAGGGCGTGGTCCAGCGAGTCCAACGCGGCACCTCGCGCGCGGCGAGCGTTTCGCGGAAGGCGAAGGCCTCAGCGAGGGAGGCGCTGGAGGCGAAGACGAGCTCGCTCTCTACGCCGAGCGCCTCGAGCATCGCCTGGCGCAGGAGCAGGCGGTCGAGGCGGTTGCCGTAGCCGTCGGCCAAGACTGCGTCGGGGGTGGAGAGGGTGCCGAAGGGGAGGGCGGTCCAAGCGGGGCCGAGGGGGCGGATGCGCCGGGCAAGGAAGGCCTGCACCGCGCGAAGTTTGGCCTCCTGGTCGCGCAGGTTGGCCTCCTTAGCGAGGGCCTTGGCGGCGGCACGGGCAGCGGCCGAGCCGGACTTGACCTGCGCGTTGGCCTGGTCGATGAGGCCGGGGAGGACGCGGTGGGCGGCGGCTTCGCGCAGGGCGAGGTGGAGGGTGGGGCGGAAGAGCTCGGCGGCGGGGGTGTTGCCCTCGCTGTGCAGGGCGCTCAGGTGGCGCAGGGTCCAACTGTAGGTGACGTTAGTGCCGTTGGTGACCACGCTGCGATCGACGGCGATCTCGCCGAAGTTGCGCTCAGCCACGCGCAGGTTGCCGGCGAGGTCGGCCGGGAGGGTGAGGGTATAGGTCTGCTCCTCGGTGGGATAGGGGGCGCCGAAGGTGACCGTTTCGCAGAAGGGGCGCGGATCAGTGGAGTGGATCTCCCAATCGAGGTGGCTGGTGGCGCCAACTTCGATGGCCGGGAGGGAGATGACCAGTTGCTTGGCGGTGGGGTAACGGGGGGTGAGGGCCGCGCCATCCACATCCATCGTATTGCGCTCCTTCTCGGTGACGCAGACCAGGTCGCCCTGCGCAGTGCGGACTTCGGCGGCGGCGAGGGTGAGCTTCTGGAAGGCCGGCACGTAGTTGAGCTTCACCTCGCCATTGGCGCGCTTGCCCTGGAAGGTGAGGATGCGGGTGTCCTTGATCTGGCGGCGGGTGCGGGTACCATCGGCATTCAAGGTGGTGAAGTCCAGACGTTTGAGGACGATGGCATCATCCTCCTGGCCGGCCTGCTTGGTGAAGAGCGGGCGCACGGCCTCCTGGCGGCGGACCCGCTCGTAGAAGCGGCGCAGGGCCTGGTAATTCTCGGGGGTGTAGGTCTTCTGGGTGAGCTCAACGGCGCGGGTGAGGGTGAGCTCGCCAGTCTTCTCATCGCGCTTGCAGGTGATGTCGTAGGAGGCACCGTTGCTCTTGAAGATGGGGTCTTCGGGGAGGAGGGCGCTTTGGCCGAGGGCGTCGAAGCCGCGGAGCTTGACCGTCTCGCGCACCGAGCAGGGGGCGGAGATGACCCAGTCGTACTTACGCGTGGGCTGGGCGAGGCCATCGAAGAGGAAGTTGATCATCCCGAAGCCGCGCGAGAGGAAGGGCAGGGTGACCATCGTGTGGCCGGCGTCGTCAGGCAGGGCGTAGCCGGGGACCTGAGCGGAGAGCTTGACCTGCAGGGGCTGGGAGATGTCCTTGGGGTTGGCTGGGGTGAAGGAGAGTTCGGCAATCTTGGCACCGGGGAGGATGCGCTTGAGGATACCGTCGAAGCGGTCGCGAATGCGCTCGATGGGGTGCTTGACGAAGAGCGGGCGGTAGGCGGTGTCGTTCAGACCGCCGAAGTCGAGCGTGGCCGAGAGGGTGAGGGTGCCGGCGGCATCAAGTGCGCCCTCGGTGGCGATGCGCAGGCAGTTCTCTTCGGGCGAGGGCACGGGCGTGACCTGCAGGGTGTCGCCTTCGGGGCGGCAGACCAGGAAGGTGCAGTCGCTGAGGTAGCCGGGCATCTCGGCGCGGGCGGTATCATCGGTGGGGTCGACGAGCTTGTAGTTGCGGTTGCCCAGGTCGATGGCCACGATGGCGTGGTTGAAGTAGGGGATGGCCGCCTCCTTATCGCGCTTGGAGCCGGCGTTGATGAGCACGGGGAAGGCCTCGAAGCCAGCGTGGCGGTACATCGCCACCAACAACGCCCCCTTGTCGCGGCAGACGCCATAGCGGTTGTCGAAGGTCAGGCTCACATCGTGCGGTTCGTAGCCCGGCGCGGTGTCCTCGGCGATAATGCCCATATAGCGGATTCCCTGGGCCACGAAGCCGAAGAGGGCCGAAATCTGCTCCTCCTGGCTCTTGCCTTCGGTCAGTTCCTTGACCTTGGCCTCGATGGCCGGGGTCGTCTTCAGGTGCGGCACGCAGAGCTCCCAATACCACTTCGAGAGCTCCTCCCAGGAGCTAAACGTGGAGACCAACACGCGCTGGAGCTGGGTGCTCTCTTCGGGCATATTCTCTTCGGGGAAGGTCTGGGGCACATTACGCGCCACCCAACGGTAGAGCACGCGCCCATCCGCGCGCGTCTCCTTACTCTGGGTGACAGTGCCGGGCACCTCGTCAATCAGGGCCGTGGACTTGAGCGGCAGTTCCTTCGGTGCCAGAATGGTCAGCGAAGCGTAGGGCAAAGGCCCCTCGGTGCTCTCAAAGATTTCCACATCGGCGTAGGTGCCGGGAATACGCGGCTTGTAGGTGTGCTGGGCCAGGATGACGTGCAGCGTGTCGCCCTTTTCCAAACGCGGAATGGTGAGGACCAGGCGCTTGGCCTTGTCGTCGTAGATATTGGCCGAGTTGCCGCTGTTGCTCGTGGCGGTGCTGGTGTTCTTGGCAATGTCAATCGTCTCGATTGTGCCATCGCGCCGAACCACCTCCGCCAGCTGGATCTCCGCCTCCATGAGCCCTTCCTTATACCACACCGGCATGTCGCGCAGCTCCACGGCACCGGCATCGGTCAACGCCTTGCACCAGAAGTCGAACCACGAGGTGTCCGATCCATCGGCCTCATACTGCACAAAGTGCGCCTGGGCAATCGCCAGCGTATTGGCATTGGGCGCATCCTCGGCCTTCGCCGCCGCAGCCTTCTCCAACGCCGCCGCCCGGTCCAACACCTCCGGCATCGGCGGCAATGCCCACGCCAACCCAGCCGCCAACACCGCGGCCACAAATACGCGCATACGCTTGGTCATAGAACTCCTTTGACAAAGATAAAACGCCCGCAGTATAGCACAATCTCGCGCGCCGTGCGCGCGGGAGGAGAGTGGACAGATGACGGCGGGCGAAGTTATCGGAACAGGCCTCCCTCCCCAAGTGCCAACCAGATGTCCGCTGTCCT
>CAMGJH010000057.1 GCA_946056345.1 uncultured Lentisphaeraceae bacterium
CTGTTGGACCCTTTGTATACACTGGAGGTTTTGATATGGGAACTGGTCGTACCCTCAATAAGAAGCCGGCGACGCGGCCGGTGAAGTCCGCTGGCGAGCGTCGTCGCCGGGATGCGGTTCAGCGCAAGCGCCTGGTGGCGTTGGGGCTTGATGAGGCGGTTGTCTCGAAGTTGAACGCGGTGCAGATCCGCGACTACCTGCGTACGCCGGCCAAGACGAAGGCCGCGTTCGCGAAGTAAGCCGGGCCCCTTCCGGTTTAATCTAAAGGCACATCCGCGATTGGTGCGGGTGTGCTTTTGTTATGGAGGCAGAGCGATGCGGGACTTTCTGGAGCGGTTGGCACAGCGGCGGAAGTTTGGGATCCGGCCGGGGTTGGAGACGATGCGTGCGCTGTGCGCGGCGTTGGGGAACCCGGAGGCGGAGTTCGCGGTCATTCACATTGCCGGGACCAATGGCAAGGGCAGCGTGGCGGCGATTTGCGAGGCGGCGCTGCGAACGATGGGGCTGCGCGTGGGGCGCTACACCTCCCCGCACCTGGTGCGCGTGAATGAGCGCTTTGTGATTGATGGCGAGGCGGTGAGCGACGAGGCGCTTGACCGCGCGCTTGCGCAGGTGGAGGCGGCAAGTGCGCGCGCAGGTCTGGAGCCGACCTTCTTTGAGGTGCTGACCGCGTGCGCGTGGCTGATTTTCCGCGAGGCGGGGGTGAAGTTGGTGGTGGCGGAGGTGGGGATGGGCGGCCGGTGGGACGCCACGAATGTCATCGAGGCCCCGCTCGTCTCGGTCATCACCCACGTGGCGCTCGACCACTGCGCCATTCTGGGCGAGACGATCGAGGCGATTGCCGCCGAGAAATCGGGCATTATCAAGGCCGGCCGGCCGGTGGTGATGGGGGCGATGGACGCGCGTGCCAAGGCGGTCATCGCCGCCCGGGCGCAAGCGTTGGGCGCACCGGTGCACGATGCGAGCGAGGAGGTGCGGGTGGCCGTCTCGCGCCGCACCCTTCACGGGCAGACGCTCCAGTGCTCGACGACGCAGGGCGATTACCCGGCCGCGCTGACGCGTCTAGCCGGCAGCTACCAGGTGGAGAATGCGGCCACGGCGCTCTGCGCGCTCGAGCGGCTGACCGAGGCGGGGCTGCCCGTGCCGCCCAAGGCCTTTGCCGAGGGGCTGCGGACGGTCTCCTGGCCGGGCCGGTGCGAGCTCATCGCCCAGGATCCGCCCACCTTCCTCGATGGCGGGCATAACCCCGACGCGATGGCCGCCCTGCGTGAGGCGCTCAAGTCGATGCACATCCGCCGGCGCGTGGCGCTGGTCTGCGGCTTTTGCGGAGATAAGGCGGTGCGTGCGGCCTTGAAGGAGATCGCGCCCCTGGTTTCGGCCGCGTGGACGGTGCCCCTGCAAAACGAGCGCGCCCTGACGAGTGAAGCGCTGGCCGAGGAGGTGCGCGCGGCCGGGATTGCGCGCGTGGTGGCGATGGACTCGGTGACCGAGGGGCTTGAGGCGGCCACGGCCTGGGCCGAGGAGTGTCAAGGCACCGTGCTCATCTGCGGCTCGCTCTTCCTAGTGGGCGAAGTGATGGCCCTGCGCGGCGAAGGCAACAGCGCCATCGACCCGAGCGAGGCCGTGCGCGCGAGCCTTTAATCGCGCGCGGCAAAGGGCGGGCGCACGGTGCGGAAGGTGTGGCCTAGGACAGTCAGCTCAACAGCGCGGAGGGCTTGGTTGGGGAGGCGTAGGCGCGCCCAGTCCTCGGGGGTGAGGCGGTCTTCGCGGAACTTGAGGAAGAGCTCGGGGTCCGGGCCGTAGACCTTGTCGCCCACCACCGGCCAGCCGAGGGAGCGCAGCGTGGCGCGGATTTGGTGGGTGCGCCCGGTGACGAGTTCGGCCGAGAGGCGCGTGGTGCCGGGCCAGGGGCCGGGACCGAGGCGCTCGAACCAGGTGGCTGAGCCGCGGTCGGGCGAGAGGGGCGGCAGTTCGGTGCAGAGGCGGGCATTCTCCAGGCGGCGCATCGAGTAGACCGGGGGTTCATTGCAGCGGTGGATCTCGCCGACGGCACAGAGGCGGCCGGTGGGGAAGTCGCCCTCCACGATGACTTCGTAGCGCTTGCGCTTGGGGGCCTTGCCGAGGATGGCGGCCATCTGGGGATCTTTGGCCACCAGGACCAGGCCGCTGGTCTCGCGGTCGAGGCGGGAGACGAGGTGGATGGTGTTGCCGGGGCGCTGCTTTTTGAGGAAGGCTTCGAGGGTGTGGAAGCGGTAGGCGCCGCTGGAGTGGACCGGCAAATCGGCCGGCTTGTCAATCACCATCATCCGCGCGTCCTCATAGACCCAGCGGATGTCCCAATCGACCGGCGGATCCATCACGCCCCTCACGGCTTGCGCTTTCGTTTGGCGGAGGCTTTGCGCTCGAGGTAACGGCCGCCGCCGAGTTCGGCAAAGGCCTTAAGGGTGGGGGAGGTCTGGCCGATGGCGATGCAGGAGAGCTCGACCTCCTTGGGCGGCGGGGGCAGAAGCGCTTGGCCCTTGAGGCGCGGCTGACGGGGATTCGGGGGGCGCCAGTTTCGCCACGGCGCGCGCCAGGCCTCCTTGAGCTTGCGCAGCTTCTTGGCCTCGGCGGCAGTGGGCTTGTCGGGCAGGGCGTACCAGCCCTCGAGGGCGGCGCGGACGGCCTGGGCGTGGGTGGCGATGTCGTTATCGCCCAGGTAGAAGAGGTGGGTGAGGTGGTGGCGGGAGACCAGCGGCCAGAGGTGCTCGCCAAAGGTGACCTCGAAGCTGCCGCCGGAGGTGAGCGCGCGGCCCTCGACCTCGGCCACGAGCGCGGCCACCGCCCCGGGCGCGGACATCTCGTAGCAGGCCGAGCCGGCGTGGGGATCGCTCCCGCCCTCGAAGAGCACGACCACGGCGTAGGGGACGCGGCGGGGTGGGGCGGAGAGCGCAGCCATCCGCTCGGCCATCGAGCGCACCTCGTCGCAGAGCGTCTGCCAACGGGTGCCGCCATCGGCCCGGGCGGCGTCCTTGCGGCCCATCGACTTGGAGGTGTCGAGGATCAGCAGCACGCGGGCACCGGTTTCGGGCAGGGGCAGACCGTAAAAGGCCGGGGTGTAGCGTTCGGCCAAGGGTGCCTCTTGGGCCATTGCAAAGAGGCCAAAGGCAGCAAAGAGGAGAAGCAGGAGCCGTTTCATAGGCGGTAGGATAGCATAAGCGCCGAAGGCGCGCGCTTATGCTACAATGCGCCCTATGAATACCACCCCGCCTGTTGCCGTTGAGATTACCAGTTTGGCGAATGCCAAGATTAAGGATGTGGTTCGTTTGCGCCAGCGCAGCCATCGCGATGATGCCGGGCTGATGTTGGTGGAGGGCTACCGCGAGATCCACCGTGCCCTCGACCACGGCTACAAGCCCACCGCCCTCTTCTACTGTCCCGACCTGTGGCTCAAGCACGAGAATGAGCCCGCCTTGGTGGCGCAGTGCGCGGCGTTGGGTGCCCGCCTCTATACCTGCTCCAAGCCGGTCTTCGAGAAGATTGCCTACCGCGAACGCCCCGATGGGCTCCTGGCTGTGGGCCCGCAAATCGCCGTCACGCTCGCCGACCTCTCCTTGCCGCCCGACGCGCTGCTGCTGGTCTGCGAGAGCATCGAGAAGCCCGGGAACTTGGGCACGATGCTCCGCTCGGCCGATGCCTCCGGGGCCGCCGCGGTCATCGTCTGCGATCCGTGCACCGACATTCACAACCCCAACGTGGTTCGCGCCTCCACCGGCACGCTCTTCTCAATGCCCGTGGCCGTGGCCGGCGCGCAGGAGACGGTGGCCTGGCTCAAGGCCAACGGCTTTGCCATTATGGCCGCCACCCCGCACGCCGAGAAGCTCTACTTCGAGCAGCCGCTCACCGGCCGCGTGGCCCTCTGCCTGGGCAGCGAGCAGTATGGCCTCACCGACACCTTTATGAACGACGCCGGGCTGCGCGTGCGCATCCCTATGCTCGGCGTGGCCGACTCGCTGAACGTCTCAGCGGCGGCCACCATCCTGCTCTCCGAAGTGGTCCGCCAGCGCATCTGCGCCGGCTCGGTCACGCCGCCCCCCGCCGAGCCCTGGCACGGCGAAAGCACCCACGACCAGTAAGACAATGTCTCCGCGCTTTTCGTCTTCCCCCTGGGCGCTTTCGCTGCTGATTAATGCGGCGTTGGTGCTGTTGATGATGGGCTTCTCGTTCGGCGGCTGCACCGCCAAGCACGAGGAGATTATCCCGATGGAGTTCCTCGTGGTCACCGAGGAGAATGCCGCCGACCGCCTGGCCGAGGAGCCCAATGAGGCGGTCGACCCCGAGCCGGAGCCCGAGCCGCCCCAGCCCGAGCCCCCAGCGCCGGATCCCCTCCCCCCGCCGTTGCCGGACCCCGACCCGATTCCGATGCCGCCTCCGCCCAAGCCCGAGACAAAGCCCGAGTCTAAACCCGAGAAACCCAAGCCCGAGAAGAAGCCCGAAGCGTCCAAGCCCGAAAAGAAACCGGAGAAGAAGCCCGAGAAGAAGAAGCCGGTCATCAAGATTGGCGAGCGCGTCGGCCCCATCACCCAAGGCAAGAAGGACAAGACCAAGGCCGCCACCCAAAAGGCCCCCAGCCCCGAGGAGATCCGCCGCCTGCTCGCCGCCGGCGCCAAGCCTGGCAACAAGAACCAAGTTCCCGCCAACGAGGCCTCCCGTTGCTATGGCCTCATCTCCCGCGCCTTCAAGGAGGCGTGCGATCGTTATGGCCTCGAGCCGCCCCCCACTGGGCGCGACCCCATCCTGACGCTCACCTTTGGCCCCGGCGGCACCATCCGCTCGATTACCCTTAAAGAGAGCTCGGGCGACCGCGCGTGGGATGCGAGCGCCCTCCAAGCCTGCCGCCAAGTGCGCACCATCGAGGGGCTTTCGGAGTCCTTCCTCAAAGCGCAAACGAGCGCGGACATTCGCTTGAATGTGCGCTAGCTGCCGGGGGCGGCAACAATCAGAACGCGCCACGCAGAAAGCAAGCGGCCGGAGGGCTTCCTCCGGTCGCGCTGTTATGTGCTGCCGGCTAGCCGCTAACAGCTAACCGCGAGCGGCTGCTTTTACAGCACGCCCTTGCTGGAGGGGATGCCGCTATCGCGGGGGTCTGGCTCGAGGGCGGCGCGCAGGGCGCGGGCGAGGCCCTTGAAGACGGCCTCGTAGGCGTGGTGGACCTCGGCGCCGTAGGGCTGGACCACGTGGAGGTTCATCCGGGCATTGGTGGAGAAGGCGCGCATAAACTCCTCGAGGAGCTGGACGTTGAAGTCGCGGATGTGCTGCTCGGGGTGGGAGATCTTCCAGACGAGGAAGGGTCGACCGCCGAGGTCGACGAGGACATCGGCGCGGGCTTCATCCATCGGCAGCATAAAGAAGCCATAGCGGCGGATGCCCTTGCGCTCGCCGAGGGCCTGGTCGAGGGCCGAGCCGAGCACGAGCCCCACGTCCTCGACGGTGTGGTGGTAATCGACCTGGAGGTCGCCGCGGCAGGTGAGGGTGAGGTCGATAAGCGAGTGGCGGGCGAAGAGCTCGAGCATGTGGTCGAAGAAGCCAATGCCGGTGGAGATGGCGTGCTTGCCAGTGCCATCGAGGTTGAGCTCCAGGCGGATGTCGGTTTCGCGGGTGGTGCGGGTGATTTGGGCAGTGCGCATAGCTCTCTCCTTAGGCGCCGAGGTCGGCAAGGGCGGCGAGGAGGGCATCGGTCTGCGCCTCCGTGCCAATGGTCATTCGCAGGAATCGGCCGGTCTTTTCGCCGGGGAAGTAGCGGACGAAGAGGTGGCGCGCGCGCAGCGCCTCGAAGAGCGCGGCGGCCTCCACGGGCGGCGGGGGCGCGGCGAAGAGGAAGTTGGTGGCCGACGGCACCACCTGCCAACCGCGCGCAGTCAGCACCTCAGCCAGACGCGCGCGCGTGCGCAGGATCTTCTCCACATTCGCGCGCATATAAGGCAGATCCTGAAGCGCGGCCAGGCCGATCGCCTGCGTCACGCGGTCCATATTGTAGGAGTCCTTGATCTTGTAGAGCGCCTCGATGAGCGGCTTGGGGCCAACGCAGTAGCCAAAGCGAATGCCCGCCAGCGAGAAGCTCTTGGAGAGGGTGCGCATCACCAAGGTGTTGGTGTTCTCGGGTGCGGTGGCCAGGGCCATACAGTTGCGCGGCGCGAAGTCGGCATACGCCTCATCCACCAACAACACGCCCCGGAAGCGCTTGGCAAAGGCTCCAATCTCCTCTGGCTCGGCTAGACGCGAGGTGGGCGCATTGGGGTTGGTCCAGACGAAGACATCCGCCCAGTCGCTTGGCACCTCGGGGCAGGTGAAGTCGGCATTCAGTGGCAAGGGCTTGGGCTGCGCGTCGCGGATGGCCGTCAGCACCGAGTAGAGCGAGTAGGTCGGCTCGAAGTAGCCCACCGTGCCGCCCACCTCCACAAAGGCCCGCGTAAAGAGCGCCAGCACTTCGTCCGACCCATTCCCCACAAAGACCTGCTCGGGACTGCACCCGTGGATCCGCGCAATCTCCTCGCGCGCCGCGTGGCACACCGGGTCCGGATAGAGCCGCAGGGCCTGCCAATCGACCCCCGCCAACGCTTCGCCCACCTTCGGGCTCGGCGGATAGGGATTTTCGTTGGTATTCAGCTTCACCATCCCCGGGAAGTTCGGTTGCTCACCCGGAACATACCCGGCCAACGCCTCAATGTGTTTGCAAATCAAGCTCATAACGCCCCATAGTGTAGCACAGCGCGCCGGGAGAAGTGAA
>CAMGJH010000058.1 GCA_946056345.1 uncultured Lentisphaeraceae bacterium
TGTGTTCTTTGTGGTTTCCTCCTGCGTAGCCCTCGGGCGTTTTACATTTTTGTCCGCCCCGGGTTCGCCTCGAGGTAGGCCCGGGTTCGAGGTCGACCCGGGCCGGGTTGCTTTTTCGATAGGCGATGGGCGATAGGCGAGAGAGCTATCGCCGGAGGTGGAAAGCCCGGCCAATGGACTGCGAGATCCTCCGTCGCGACACGCGCCCTGTCGACTGTCGGCTGTCCACTGTCGACTGAACGCGCAGCGAGCCGCCCCTCGCGTGCGCGCGCGCGTACCTATATTTTATAAAGCAACGTGCGCCTCTGAGGGTGGGTGGGGGCTGTTGGGGGCGCGTTGGGGAAACTTTTTTGGGGGCGCGCGTGGAAAAGGCTTGCTTTTTTGGCGGTGAAGGAGCATACTTTAAGCAGTTAAAGTGAGTTTAGGAAGCGAAAGAGTATGCAGTTGCGCGGATTGATGGTGCTTTGCGTGGCGTTGGCGGCGGGCGTGGTGTCTGCCGTGGAGGGGCGTGTTACGCAGTGGGCCGAGCAGCAGGAGGCGCAGATTGCCGAGCGGGTGGGGCGGGAGCGGACGTCAGTGCGCCGGGTGCAGATGGAGTATTTGGCGCGGCAGGATTATGCGCTGCGGTTGGAGCAGCAGGCGGAGAAGTTGGTGCGCGGGGGGAAGTTGACGACGCCGGAGGTGGAGGCGTTGCGCGCGCAGCGGAAGGCCTTATTGGCGCAGCTGCAGGTGCTCGATGAGCAGATTGCCGAGGCCTCGCGCAAGGCGCCGGAGATTTTGGAGTTGCAGGCCCTCGGGAAGGCGAACGAGGAGCGGTTGGCAGTGCTGCGTGAGGCGATTTTGCCGATTAGCACGCCGCAGCCGCCGGCCGAGGAGGCGCCTGCGCAGGAAGCAGTTTCACAGTAAATCAAGGTTCTTTCAACGAAGTTGCGAATGGTTCGCAGAGATTGGGAGCAGTCATGTCACAAACGAAACAAGTCGGACAACGCAAACCCCGCATTCTGATTGTCACGCCGGAGATTACCTACTTGCCTGCGGGGATGGGCAATATGGCCGATAAGCTGAGTGCCAAGGCCGGAGGCTTGGCGGACGTGTCGGCGAGTTTGGTCGCGCGTCTCTTCCAGTTGGGGGCGGATGTGCATGTGGCGCTGCCGCACTATCGGCGGATGTTCCATGTGGATGTGGGGCGGTTGATTAGCGACGAGTTGCGCAAGTATCAGGCGCACCTGCCCGATTCGCGTATCCATCTGGCCGAGGACCGCTGCTTCTATTATCGCGACACGGTCTACTCGCAGGGCGACGAGAACCCGCACTTGGCCTTGGCCTTCCAGCGCGAGGTGATCAACAACATCATTCCTGCCGTCCAGCCCGATCTTATCCATTGTAACGACTGGATGACCGGCCTCATTCCCGCCGCTGCGCGCCGTCTGGGCATCCCCTGCCTCTTTACGATCCACAACATTCACACCGTGCACCGCTGCCTGGGCGAGATTGAGTATGCCGGCATCGACGCGGCCGAGTTCTGGAAGAACCTCTTCTACTCTCGCCCGCCCTACGACTACTTTGAGAGCCGCGACACGAACCCGGTGGACTTCCTCACCTCCGGCGTCTTTGCCTCGCACTTCATCAACTCCGTCTCGCCCACCTTCCTCGAGGAGATCGTGCGTGGGTGGTTCGACTTCATCCCGCAGCAGTTCCGCAACGAGGTCATCGCCAAGTACAACGCCGGCTGCGCCCGCGGCATCCTCAACGCCCCGGATGATAGCTACAACCCCGAGACTGACCAGAACCTGAAGGTCAACTACAACGCCGCCACCCATCACGCGGCCAAGATCTCCAACAAGATGCAGTTCCAGGAGAAGGTCGGCCTCTTCAAGAACCCCGATGCGCCCCTCTTCTTCTGGCCCAGCCGCCTCGACCCCGTGCAGAAGGGGCCGCAGCTACTCACCGACATCCTCTACAAGATCCTCGAGAAGTATCGCGACGACAATATCCAGTTCGCCATCGTCGCCAACGGCCCCTATCAGCAGGCCTTCCGCGACATCCTCGGCTTCCACAACCTCTACGGCCGCCTGGCGGTCTGCGACTTCGATGAGCACATCTCCCGCCTCGGCTACGCCTCGAGCGACTTCACCCTGATGCCCTCGCTCTTCGAACCCTGCGGTCTGCCCCAGATGGTCGCCCCCATCTACGGCTCGCTCACCATCGCCCACGATACCGGCGGCTTGCACGACACCGTCGAGCTCCTGGACGTGGAGCACAACAAGGGCAACGGCTTCCCCTTCGCTTACTACGACAGCAACGGTCTGGAGTGGGCTATCGACCGCGCGATGGACTTCTATCGCCTGCCCACCGACGTGCGCGAAGCCCAGGTCTCGCGCATTATGACCGAGAGCAAGCAGCGCTTCAACCACGAGGCCTGCGCCGCCGAGTACATCAAGATCTACGAGGCGATGCTCCAGCGTCCGCTCACCGAGCTCTTCGAAGGCGAAGGCTCCGACCAGAACCCCTATCACACCCAGCAGTAAAGGGAGTCGCCCTATGCCCGCGCCGCGCGCCCGTTTGCTTGATGATCCTTGGCTTGCACCCTATGCCGACGTCATTGAACGCCGCGCGCGCCGGGCGCAGGAGACCATTCAACGGCTGACCGGGGCTTCCACCCCCGAAGCCCTGGCCACCTTCGCCAGCGCCCACGAGTACTACGGTCTGCACAAGACCGCCAAGGGCTGGGTCTTCCGCGAGTGGGCCCCCAATGCCACCGATATTTGGCTGGTGGGCGACTTCTCGAACTGGGAGCTGCTGCCCGAATACAAGGCCAAGCGCCTGCCCGGGCGGGAGGTCTTTGAGTGGACGGGTCCGGCCAAGGCCATCAAGCACGAGCAGTTCTTCCGGCTGGAAGTGCACTGGGCCGGCGGGCGCGGCGAGCGTCTGCCCGCCTACGTCCGGCGCGTGGTGCAGGACCCGGAGAGTGGCCTCTTCGCCGCGCAGGTCTGGCAGCCCAAGCCCTATGCGTGGAAGCACCCCTTCGTGCGGCCGGACCGCGCGCCGCTCATCTACGAGGCGCACGTGGGGATGGCCCAGGAGCGCGAGGGCGTGGGCACCTACACCGAGTTCGCCGAGAAGATCCTCCCGCGCATCAAGCAGGCCGGCTACAACACCGTCCAGCTGATGGGGATTATGGAGCACCCCTACTACGGCAGCTTCGGTTACCACGTCTCGAGCTTCTACGCGGCCAGCTCGCGCTTCGGCACGCCCGAGGAACTCAAGGCGATGATTGACGCAGCCCACGGGATGGGCCTGGCCGTCATTATGGACATCGTCCACTCCCACGCCGTGAAGAACGAGCGCGATGGCCTCTCCCGCTTCGATGGCACGCCCTACCAATACTTCCACGACGGCTCGCGCGGCTGGCACGATGCCTGGGATTCGCGTTGCTTCGACTACGGCAAGACCGATGTCCTGCACTTCCTCCTCTCCAACTGCCGCTTCTGGCTCGATGAGTATCACTTCGATGGCTACCGCTTCGACGGCGTCACCTCGATGCTCTACCTCCATCACGGCCTGGGCGTCGACTTCTCCAACTACGGAATGTACTTCGACAGTTCCGTGGACGAGGACGCGCAGACCTACCTCACCCTCGCCAACGAGGTCATCCACACCGTCCGCCCCGACGCGCTGACCGTCGCCGAGGACGTCAGCGGGATGCCCGGCATCGGCGCGCCCCTCTCCGAGAAGGGCATCGGCTTTGACTACCGGATGGCGATGGGCGTGCCCGAGTGCTGGTTCAAGCTGGTGCGTGACGTGCGCGACGAAGATTGGTCCGTCGGCTTCCTCTGGCACGAGATCACCAACCGCCGCGCCGACGAGTTGACCGTCAACTACGTCGAGTCGCACGACCAGGCGCTCGTGGGCGGCAAGTCCTTCATCTTCCAGATGCTCGACAAGGCGATGTACGAGGCGATGCACGTGGGCTCGGACAACCTCTACGTCAACCGTGGCTTGGCCCTGCACAAGATGGCCCGCCTGGCCACCCTCGGCTGCTCGTGCGCCTACCTCAACTTTATGGGCAACGAGTTCGGCCACCCCGAGTGGATCGACTTCCCGCGCGAGGGCAACAACAACTCCTACCACCACGCCCGCCGGCAGTGGTCGCTGCGCGATGACCCCAACCTCCGCTTCAAGGGCCTGGGCGACTTCGACGAGGCGATGATGCACCTCATCACCGCCGAGAACGCCCTCGAGGGCACCGTCCCGCGCAAGCTCTATGCCAACGATGCCGACAAGGTGCTGGCCTTTATGCGCGGCGAGCTCCTCTTCGTCTTCAACTTCAATGGCGAGCACTCCTTCTCGGACTATCCGCTCATCGTGCCCCCGGGCGAATACCGCCACGTCCTCGACACCGATGCCGAGGCTTTCGGCGGTTTCGCGCGTATCACCCAGGGCCAGGACTTCCCGCTCTCGACCATCGAGCGTGCCAACGAAGTCTGCTTTGCCATCCATCTTTACGTGCCTGCTCACACGGCCCTGGTGCTCAAGCGCACTCCGCCGGCCAAGGGCAAGGCCCCCAAGGCGCGGGCCTAAGCCCCCGCGCCGCCACCTAAAGGATTCTTCTCGCACACCGTTTAAGCCACCGCGGGGCCCCGCCCCGGACAAGACAAGGACAGGGTTATGGTCGTTGCAATCGTGCTCGCCTCCGGAAAGGCCACGCGGATGGGTTCCGGATTGGATAAGTGCTTCCTCTCGTTGGGGAATATGCCGGTGGTGGCGTGGTCCTTGCTCGCTTTCGAGAAGTGTGCGGCGGTCGACCGCATTGTCCTGGCCGTGCGCAAAGATCAGCTCGGCGCCGCGCGCTCGCTCCAGGCGATGTTCGGCATCAGCAAGCTCAAGTCCATTGTCGTGGGCGGCGCGCGCCGGCAGGATTCGGTCCTCGCCGCGCTCAAGGAGGTCCCGACCTTCGACTGCCCTCAGGTGGTCATCCACGATGCCGCGCGCCCGTGCATCACCCCCGAGCTCATCACCGAGACCCTGAAGTCCGCCAAGCGCTTCGGTAGCGGCATCGCCGCCTGCCCGGTGGTCGACACGATCAAGGTGGTTGGCAAGGGCAACCTCGTTGAGAGCACGCCCCCGCGCGATAATCTCTGGGCCGTCCAGACCCCCCAGGCCTTCAACACCGAACTCCTCCGCTCGGCCTACGAGCGCCTGGCCGCCGACAAGAAGGTCACCTACACCGACGATTCGGCCGTTGTCGAAGCCTCCGGCACCGCCACCCATCTGGTCAAGTGGCTTGCCCCCAACCCCAAAATCACCACCGCGATCGACCTGACCATCACCGCGGCCATCCTCCGCCTCAACTAGGCCCACCTCCGGTTATGCCCCGTCCTAAGCGCTACGCTATCATCAGCGACATCCACTCCAACATCGAAGCCCTCGATGCCGTCATCGCCGACGCCAAAGCCCAAGGCGTTGACGACTTCGTCTGCCTCGGCGATGTCGTCGGCTACAACGCCGCGCCCGCCGAGTGCATCGCCCGCATCCGTGAGCTCGGGTGCCGGGTTGTCAAGGGCAATCACGACCACTATTGCTCCGACCCTTCCGTTGATCTCGACGACTTCCAGCCCAATGCCGCCAGTGTTATCGAGTGGACTCGCCGCAACCTCAGCGATGACGACATCCAGTGGCTCCGCACCCTGCCGCTCACGGCCACCATGATGGGCTTCACCATCGTCCACTCCACCCTCGACAGCCCCGAGAACTTCCGCTACGCCTTCGACACCCTCGACGCCGCCGACAGTTTCAACTACCAGCGCACTCGCGTCTGTTTCCACGGCCACACCCACGTCCCCTGCATCTTCCAGCGCGCCCCCGGCGGCGACCGCGACGAGATTATGAAGTACGAGCCGGCCAATGGCCTCCTCGACCAGGGCAACTTCTTCATCAATGTTGGCTCCGTCGGCCAGCCGCGCGACGGTATCCCCAAGGCTTGCTACCTCCTCTACACCACCGAGGGCCTCACCAAGGTCTCCATCGAGTTCCGCCGCGTGGACTACGATATCGATGCCGCCGTCCGCCGCATCGAGCTTGCCGGCCTCCCCCAACGCCTCATCAATCGCCTCTACTCAGGCACCTAAGCGCGCGTGAGGGTGCACGCCACCCCGCGAGCAAGCTCGCGGGCACGCCGGGGGGTGCCGCCGTTGGCGGACACCATCGCCTTATGTTTTCTCTTGGCCGGGTGTTTTTCCTTGGCCCTGTATTTTCCCTTGGCCCTGTATTTTCCCTTGGCCCTGTATTTTCCCTTGGCCCTGTGTTTTCCCTTGGCCGTGTGTTTCCCCTTGGCCGGGTGTTTCCCCTTGGCCGGGTGTTTTCCTTTGGCCGGGCTTTTCTCCTTGGCCCCATGTTTTCCTGTGTCTGGGTTTGTTTGTAGGGCAGCCTCGCGTCCGCCAGCGGCGGCGCGGCCCGGCGTGCGCCGTTGCTTGCAACGGCGGTTGGGGGGCATTACGCGCCGGCGGCGCACCTCGCGGCGGCGCAGCCGCCACTTCACGCGGGCGCAGCCCGCCCCTCTCGGCCCGAAGGGCCACCCTCACGCAGTCGCCACCGCTTACCGTTCACCTCTCACCGCTCACCGTTCACCGATGTGCTATACTTCGGGGTATGAAGTGGCCTGTTTTGCTGTTTAGGTTGGTTTGCTTTGGTTGTTTGGCCGGCGCTGGTTGGGCGGCGGGGGTGCAGGTGCGCCTGTCGCCGGAGGTGATTTACGCCGGGG
>CAMGJH010000059.1 GCA_946056345.1 uncultured Lentisphaeraceae bacterium
GGTTTTGCACGGCGTGCTTGGCGCGCCGCCGGCGGCGTAAGCCGCCAGGAGTCGGTTCTGTGGCGCGGCATATTTGCCGCGCAGCGAGCGTCAGCGAGCGCCTGAACCGCCTGGAGCGCCGCGCCTTGGGTGCTTGACAGGCGGAGTGGGGGGCAGGTATACTACGTGGCGGCAGTTGGAGAGTGATTGCCGCTTTTGATTGTGACGCTTTACGCGTGACACATTGCCTTATGCGAAACCTGAGAAATTTCCAACCCGGGCAGTGTTCAGGCGGAGGCGTGCCGCAATGGCGCGCCTTTCTTGACGTATCCGGGTTCAGGCTTTCTCAGGGCCTCGCATAAGGTGCGTTGAGAAAGGCGTGTTTTTATGGCCCGGCAAAGAGATGGCGGCGTTGAAGTATTCCGTTGCTTGATGATGATCTTGGTGGTGCTTCACCACGCATGTGGCGAAGGCATCTTCAAGGAGACCTTCGCGGCAGAGGTGTTGTTTGTGCCGACGGTGTTGGCCGTAGATGGATTTCTGGCGATCTCGGGGTGGTATGGTCTGCGCTTCAACTGGCGAAAGGCGGGCGCGTTGTGGGGACTGCACGTTTTCTATGGATTGCTCTATATGCTAGCCTTGGCGGTGCTTGCGTGGCTGGGCTATGATGTGCGGGTGCACCTAAGCCTTGGGGCGAGTTGGTTCATTCCAGTTTATCTGGCCCTTATGGCTGTTTCACCGCTGATTAATAGTGGCCTTGAGGACTTAGCGCGGCAGGGTCGGCGCGCGCTGTGGGGGGCCTACCTGCCGTTTATGGTGCTGATGGCGCTCTCGTGGCTGCCAAAGGTGGGCGTCTACTTGGGCTTTAGCGTGCGGGGTTGGGGGTCGCATATGTTTGGCCAGGCGCTCTTTGTCTACGTCACGCTGCGCGTGCTGCGCCTGAGCGGCCTGGGGGAACGACTTTCGAAGCGACAGGTCTGGCTACTCCTTGGCCTCTTTGGCGGTCTCTTTGCGGTTTGCGCGGTAAGTGGAATGTTCTTACTGTGGATGAAGAAGGGTGCCTACACCTGCTACGCCTTCTCTGGTTTGCTGGGCTACAACGCCCTGCCGGTAGTCTTTTGCGCGGCGGCGAGTCTGCTACTCTTTACGCGATTGCGCGTGCCGGCGTGGTTGGCGCGGACGGCGAGTTTCATCGGCCCCTCCCTCTTTGCCATCTATATTCTGCACAATGCCAACCTGACTGGCCGCCACGTTTGGCTACCGCTATGCGAGCGTTTTCTTGTGTCGCACGCGGCCTGGCTGACCCCCTGGGGCATTCTCTTGACCGAGACGGCGATGGCCTTTACCCTCTGCCTAGCGGTCGACCTCATCCGCCGAGCGCTTTGGGCAGGTCTCTGCGCCTGGCGAAGGAGATCGCTTGGGGTTGGGCATAATTGACCTCGCGCCTAGCTCAATTCGACCTAGGGCCTAGGTGACCTCGAGGTAGGGCCTAGGTCGGGTCGAGGTAGGGCCTACCTTTTTTGGGGGTTTCGGCGGGGAGGATGGGAGGTGGGGGAAAGGGGGGGCTGCTGGGGGGTGTGCGGAGGTGTTTTACGCGGTGGCAGTAGGCAATGAGCCCCTACTTTTATCTTGGCCCGGGGGCGAGATCAAGCGGGAGTAGAGGCTGGTGCTGTTTTGGCGGGGTGGGGGGATTGTTATCCCTCAGGGGAGGCTGAGGGCTCTGGGGCTTGGGAGGAGAGAGGAGGTTGCTTAGGGTTCGGGGAGGGTGGGGGAGGGTTGGAGGGCGTCGTGGAGGTGTTTGGGGGTGACGACGCCGAGGGATTTGAGTTCTTCGAGTTGCTTGAGGAAGTTGCTGCGGCCGGAGGTGAGTTGGCTGGTGGCTTTAGCGTAGGCGTCGTGGGCCTTGTCGAGTTGGGTGCCGAGGGTGGCGAAGGAGTCGGTGAAGGCGGCGAACTTTTCGTAGAGCTTGGTGGCGGCGGCGATGATTTTCTCGGCTTTCTCGCTTTGGGCTTCGCGCGAGCGGAGGAGGGTGGCGATTTGGAGGCAGAGGAGGAGGGTGGTGGGGTTGACGATGAGGACGTGGCGGCGGAAGGCATCGGTGAGGAGTTGGCGGTCGAGGTCTAGGGCGAGGAGGTAGCTGCCTTCGTTGGGGATGAACATCAGGATGTAGTTTTGGGCGGCGTGGATACGGCCGGGATAGTCTTTGTCGGCGAGTTCCTTGAGGTGAGCGCGCACAGAGGCGAGGTGGTCGGCGGCGGCTTTTTGCCGCGTGGCGTCGTCGGTGGCGGCCACGTAGTTGGCGTAGGCGGTGATGGAGACCTTGGAGTCGACGAGGAGCACTTCGTTGTGGGGGAGGAGGATTTCGACGTCGGGGATGAGTTTCTGGCCGGTTTCGTCGAGTTCTTGGGCTTGTAGACGGTAGTCGACGTTCTCGGTGAGGCCGGCGGCGGCGAGGATGTTTTCGAGGATGAGTTCGCCCCAGTTGCCTTGGGTCTTGGCTTCGGACTTGAGGGCCTTGGTGAGGGCTTCGGCGTCGGCGCTGATTTGGAGGGTTTGGCGGTTGAGGCTTTCGAGGGCTTGGTCGAAGCTGGCTTTGTTGGCGACCTGTTGTTCGCGGTTGGCGTCAAAGGCTTTGCGGAAGGCGTCGAGCTGCGCGCCGAGGGGCTCGAGGAGGGCCTTGAAGCGTGTGCGGTTGTCTTCGGCCAGACCGGCGCGCGAGGCTTCGAGCTGGCGGGTGGCGAGGTTGGTGAATTGCTCGCGGAGGGTGGTTATCGAGGCTTGGAGGGAGGCTTGTTGCTCGGCGCGGGCGTGTTCGGCGAAGCGTTCGCGTTCGGCGAGGGTGATTTCCGCGCGTTCGGCGCGTTGGCGCTGGGTTTGCGCTTCGGCTCGCGCGGCGGTGCAGGCTTTTGCCAGGTGCCGCACCCAGAGTCCGAGCCCTGCGCCAGCCAAGATTGCTCCGAGGATGAATGTTGCCACTGCTTGCATTGTCCGCGCCTTTCCGGCCTGAGCAGGCCTTACGCGCGCAAGTGTAGCAGATTTTGGGCGGGTTGGCAGGGGGCTTAGGCGCTGACGTGGCGCAGGCCGAGTTTGGCGAAGAGGGCGTGGAGGGTGCCGAGGCTGTCGGCTTCGGGGGCGCGGACGCAGATTTTGCCGGGGTAGATGAGGTAGCCTTCGCGGCGGTTGGCGGGGGTAAGGTTGGGCATAAAGACATTGGCGCCGGAGGTGAGGCCACGCTCGCGGCCGTGGGCGGGGTCGATGGTGGAGAGGGCGGTGGTGGAGGGGATGTTGGCGTGGGGGAGGAGGAGACGCGCGAGGGCGTAGCAACGGCAGGTGAAGTCGACCGTTGCGGGCACCTCCGAGGGGGTGGGGTCTTGGCCCAGGGGCGTTTCCGGGTGCGGAATGTAGGGGCCCAGGCCGACCATATCGAGCGCCAGTTCGTGGAAGAGGAGCAGGTCGCGCGCCACGGAGGCAAGGCTCTGCCCGGGCAGGCCGACCATCACGCCGCTGCCGATTTCGTAGCCCTGCGCTTTCATCCGGCGCAGCTGCGCCAGGCGCGGGTGTTCGCCGCCGGAGGGTTCGGCCCCGGGGTGGATGTGCGCGAAGAGGGCGCGGTCGGAGGTCTCGAAGCGCAGGAGGTAGCGATCGGCCCCGGCTGCGCGCCAGGTGGCGGTGTCGGCCTCGGAGCGCTCGCCGAGGGAGAGGGTGACGCGCTGGCCGGTCTCGCCTTTGATCCGCCGGACCAACTCGGCGACACGATCGCGCGTCCACAACTGCGGGCATTCGCCGGCTTGGAGGACCACGGTGCCGAAGTCGAGCTGCTGGGCCAGGCGGGCGCAGGCGAGGATTTCGTCATCTGCCATCGCATAGCGGTGGGCGTGCGGATTACTCCGGCGCATCCCACAATAGAGGCAATCGCGCGCACAGATGCTCGAGAGCTCGACGAGCCCGCGCAGGAAGACGGCGTTGCCTTTGGTTTGCAAGCGCAGGGCGTGGGCTCGGGCGAAGAGGGCCTTGGCGTCGGGCGCGGTGAGCGCGGCCAAAAGCCCGGCCTCGGTGAGGAGCTCGGCACCTGCGGGGGCGGTGGGGGAGGGCATTGGCAGAAGCAAAGAAGCGGCGCCTGGAGACCGGGCGCCGCGCGGGAGATTACTTCCCAAACGTGATGGGGCTGAAGTACTTGGGCACGTGGAAGTTCAGCTCGGGGCTCTGGGGCATCAAGGTTCCCCAGTGCGGGCGGCTGGAGCAATCGGCGCACTTGCAGAAGTTGCCCTGCCAGGTCTGGCCGGAGAGGTCGCCCAAGGGGCCGAAGATGCTCTCGAGATAGGCGCGGGGGATGCGGACAATCATCCACCAGGCGGTCGGCTCGGAGGTTTCAGGGTCGATGACCTGGGGGAGGTTGCCCTTGGCGGTGAGCTTGCGGATGGTGTCCTTGGCCACGTACTCGAAGTCGGCGAAGCCGCCGGGGGCGCGGGTCCAGTTGCGGATGTGCGAGGAGTGGATGCAGCCGCCGGCGTTAATCTCGAGGTTGATGTACCCCTTCTCGATCTTCAAGGGCTGGAGGAAGGCTTCCACGCACGCATCCTCGCAGACCATCGAGTTGATGGCGGTGTGGGCGATGCGGACGTAGCGGTCGGCCACCTGCCAGTAGAGCATAATGTCATTGCCATCGTGCAGGGCGCGCAGGACGGTGGCGGGGTGGTGCTCGGAGCTCTTCTCGTGCCAGTAGGCGAATTCGCCGGCTTCGGCCTTCTGCCAGATGGGGTCTTCGGGGTCGAAGTCCGGCAGACGCTCGACCTTGTTAATCGTGTATTCAGTGCGCATAGGATCTCCTTACGTTATTCAAAGAGGCTGGTATCAATGCGATGGCGGGTGTCATACTCGCCGCAATCGTAGTACTGATCGGCATCGCCGAGGGCGTTCTTCAGGCGGAAGAGCTCGTTCTTGAGCGTTTCGGTCACCTTGGCGTACTCCGGCTTACCGTAGACATTCTTGAGCTCCTCGGGATCCTTCTTCAGGTCAAAGAGCTCCCATTCGTCCACCTTGTAGTAGCGGATGAGCTTGTAGCGCGGGGTGCGCACGCCGTAATGGGCGGGGGTGTTGTGCTCACCGCCCTCGATGTAGTAGCGGTAGTAGAAACTCTTACGCCAATCGGCGGGGGTGCCGGTGGTGATGTTGGGCAGGAAGGAGCGGCCTTGCCAGTTGGCCGGCTGGGGAGCCCCGGCGGCATCGGCGAAGAAGGCGGCGAAGTCGACGTTGGTGATGAGGTCGGTATTGACCGTGCCGGGCTTGACGGCGGCGGGCCAACGCACGAGGAAGGGCATCTTGAGGGTCTCTTCCATCATAAAGCGCTTGTCGTAGAGGCCGTGGTCGCCGAGGAAGAAGCCCTGGTCGGCAGTGTAGATGACGATGGTGTTCTCGTCGAGCCCCTTGGCCTTCAGGTAGTCGAGCATTTCGCCAACGCTGTCATCGACGCTCTGCACGCAGGCGAGGTAATCCTGCATATAGCGCAGGTAGGAGAGCTTGATGCGCTCGCGGCGGCGGCGTTCGCGCTCGTCGGCGCTCAACCCCTGCTCGTCGCGCAATTCCTTCGGCCAGCGACCGCGGCTCTCGCCGCTCTTGTACTGCGCGGGGTCGACCCCCGGGAACTGACCGCCCTCGGAGAAGTACTCGGTCAGCTTGAGGTCCTCTTCGATGCGCATGTGGTGCTCGAGGGTCATAAAGGTGCGCTTGATGGGCGAGGCGCGGCCCTTGAAGTCATCGAAGATCGTCTCGGGGCAGGGGATGTCCGCCAGCGTCTTGGCGCGGAAGGCAGCCTTATACTTCGGGCTCGGCAGCCAGTTGCGGTGCGGGGCCTTGTGCAGCATAAAGACGCAGAAGGGCTTGTCCTGCTCCACCGCCTCGTCGATGACGCTCTTGGTCACGCGCGTGAGGTTGTCGGTGGCATACTCGCCGGGGAAGGAGATACGGCCCTTGTTCGCGTTCAGGTTCCCCTCGAAGCCGCGCGGACACTTGGCCGCGTTGGTCAGGAAGAAGGGATCGAAGTAGACCCCCTGCCACTGGTAGATGGCCCAGCGATCCCAATCGCTGTCGCGCATCGTGTGGACGCCGCCCATATGCCACTTGCCGAGCATCGCGGTGTAGTAGCCGCTCTCGCGCAAGGTCCCGCCGACGGTCTTGATTTTGGGGGAGAGGTCGTTGAAGGAGGGGACGCCATTCTGGCAGCTGTACATCCCGGTGAGAATGCACGCGCGCGACGGGGCACAAATCGAGTTCGTCACGAAGACATCCTGGAAGAGTGCCCCCTCGGTGGCCAGACGGTCTAGATTCGGCGTCTTGTTAATCCGCGAGCCATAGGCCGTGATTGCGTGCGCCGCGTGGTCATCGGTCATAATAAAGAGGATGTTCGGCCGCTTCTTGGCCGGGGCCTGGGCCAACGCCGGCGCGGCCGTCACCGCAGCCCCCATCGCCAAGCCACAGCCCGTTGCCTTCAGAAAGTCTCGTCTCGTGGTCATATCGTCTCCAATTCTCTTCCCCCCATCCTGGGCGGGATTGACAATAGCCTATCAAACCCCTGCGCCACAGGCAAGCCTTTATTCGCGAGCGCCGGCGGCACCAGTCGACAGAGGACAGTTGACAGTCGACAGGGCGCGTTCCGCGACGGATCGCCTGGGGGGAGGAGAAAACGCGCCCGCCCCGGGTCGACCCTCAACCCGGCCCTACCTCGAGGCCAACCCGGGGCGGATGGCTACGCAGGAGGAAACCACAAAGAA
>CAMGJH010000060.1 GCA_946056345.1 uncultured Lentisphaeraceae bacterium
GGGGTGGACGACCCCTAAAATGCATCCGCCCCGGGTTGACCTTGCATCCGCCCCGGGTTGACCCTCGACCCGGGCCGGGTTCGCCTCGGACTCGGGCCGGGTTCGCCTCGAGGTAGGCCCGGGTTCGCCCTCGACCTGGGGCGGGTTCGCCTCGGACTCGGGGCGGGTGGATTTTTCGGTTGGTGCTGGGTGGTAGGCGGGAAGGCTGTCGCCGGAGGTGGAAGGGCCGGCCAAGGGCGCGCCTTGTTGACTGTCGACTGTCGACTGCCGACTGGGTGCGCAGCACCCGGGGCCGGGGGTGAGGCCGCTCTCGGGGCAGAGGGGGGCGAGGGGGCAGGTGTTGGGCCAGAGGGGTGGGGGGTGGCCGGCGTAGAGGCGGGTGAAGAGTTCGCCGACGGCGGGGGCAGCGGCTTCGAGGCCGACGAGGGTTGCGGCGCGGCCGCCGCGCTTGTTGCCGAACCAGATGCCGACGGTCCAATCGGGGGTCCAGCCGACGCACCAGGCATCGGTGTTGTTGTTGGCGGTACCGGTTTTCCAGGCGACGTCGAGGGCGGTGCCGGGGAGGGGGCGGCGGAGCATGTGGGCGATGAGTTCGGCGGTTTCGGGGGAGAAGTGGGCGGGGAGGGCGTGGTAGGCGCGGGTGAGGGCGAGGAGGGTGACGCCGCCGGTGCCGAGGGCGAGGGCGAGGCCGCTCTGTTCGGCGGGGGCGAGGTCGAGCGCGGCGAGGAGGCGGAGGCAGCGGGCTTCGCCAAGTTCAGCGAGGAGGCGGATGACGGGGGTGTTGAGGGAGCGGGCGAGGGCTTCGGCGGCGGAGACGGGGCCGAGGAAGGTGCCGTCGTAGTTGGCGGGGGCGTAGGAGCCGTAGCGGATGGGGGCGTCGAGGAGGCGGGTGGCGGGGGCGAGGAGGCCGCCTTCGATGGCTTCGGCGAAGAAGAAGGGTTTGAGGGTGCTGCCGGCTTGGCGGTGGGCGATGGCGGCATCGACTTGGCCGGCGGCTGGGGAGGCGAAGTGGAGGGTGCCGAGGTAGACGACGGGGTCGGGCGAGGGAGTGCGGAGGATGACGCAGGCGCCATCGGTGACGCCGGGGAGGCGGGCGAGGTGGCGGCGGAGGAGGGCGAGGGCGTCGGCTTGGAGTTCGCCATCGATGGGGTGGCCGGCGAGGAGGGCGTGGCGGTTTTCGTCGGGCTGGGAGAGGCGCTCGAAGCGGGGGCGGGTGGCGGGGTCGCGGAAACGGAGGATGGCCGAGGCGTAGGCTTCGTCGGCCTGCGCTTGGGTGAGTGTGCCGCGGCGGACCATCATGTCCAGGAGGCGGCGCTGGCGCTGGCGCGCGGCTTGGGGGTGGCGGTCGGGGCGCAGGGCATTGGGGCGCTGGGGCAGGCCGCAGAGGAGGGTGGCTTCGCCGAAGGTGAGGGTGGCGGCGGAGGTGTTGAAGTAGGCTTGGGCGGCGGCTTCGATACCGATGTATTGGCCGCCGTAGGGGGCGTGGTTGAGGTAGGCGGCGAGGATGTCGTCCTTGGTGTGGAGCTGTTCGAGCTTGCGGGCACGGGCGGCTTGGAGGAACTTGCCCCAGAGGCTGCGGCGGCGCCCGGTGGCCAGGCCGGCGACTTGCATCGAGAGGGTGGAGGCGCCCGAGACGATGCGTAGGCTCGTCACGTTTTGCCAGAGGGCGCGCAGAGCCGCGCCGTAGTCGACGCCCCGATGGCGGTAGAAGTTCGCGTCCTCGGCGATGAGGGTGGCACGGAGGACTTCCGGGGAGATGGCCGAGAGGGGGACGGGGAAGCGCCAGGCGTAGTCTTCGCCCCGGAAGGCGGCCAGGACCTTGCCATTGCGGTCGTAGATCCACCGGGCCGGCGCGCGCGCTTCGAGGATTGGGAGGGGATCTTCGACGAAGCGCGGGGCGAGGGCCCAGGCGAGCGCAAACAAAAGCGCCCCGCCGCCGGCGAATGCGAGCAGCCGGGCGCCAAGACGGCGGAGGCGGCGGAGGCGGCGCGTCACTTCACGGTGAGCGTGCCGGCGGGGGCGTCCGCGCCGGTGAGGTCGGGGTCGTACATCGCTTCGATGACGCACGAGCCCCAGGAGAAGGTACCGCGCGTGGTGGCGCGGACGGGGTAGACGAGCGAGACCTTGCCGGCTTCGGCTTCGCCGATGAAGGCGACCTCGCCGGGGCGTTTGCGGGCGTGGTCGACCTGGAGGAGGAGGAGCTGCCGAGCCCAGTCGGGCAGGGTGAGGCTCTCGCGGGTGGCGAGGTTGCCATCTTCGTAGACCAGGCCGCCGGGGAGGAAGTCGCGCACCGCGAGATCGTTGACATCGCGCGGGAGGACGAAGTCGATGCGTACGAAGGCGAGGTCGCCGTGGGCAAGCTCGGTGATGGGCTGGCCCTGGGCATCGACGAGCGTGCGCGTGAGGGCGATGGCGTGGGTGCCCTCGGTGGCCGGCACTTCGCGCACCTGCTTGGCCAGGCGGAGGCTCTCGGGGAGGGTGGTGGCCAGTGAGAAGGCGTAACCGCCCCAGGCGTTGGCTTGGGTGGTGCGCCAGTCGGCGGCAAAGAGGGCGGCAAAGGCCTCTGTGCTGACCGGCAGAGCGCACTCGAGGGCAAGGGCGACCTTGATGGCCTGCCAGGCGTTCGCGTCGATGTAGTAAGGCAGGGCGGGGGTTTGGGCGGTGGCATAGGCGCGCTTGAAGGGCTCGATGGCTTCGCTGGCATAACCGGCGCGGATGAGGGCGGCGGCGGCGAAGAGGGCCGCACCGTCGCGCTCGTCTATCGCGAGGAGGGTGATGCACTGGGTGAGCTCGACTGCACCGAAGGCGTTGTCGTGCGCCAGGATCCAGGCGGCGAAGGCGGCCTCGTCGCGCGTGTCGTTCGCACGGGCAGTGTCGCGCAGGGTCTCGTGGAGGCGCTCGCGCAGCGCTCTATCGTTCGGCACGGCCCGGGTGCGCATCGCGGTGAGGACGACGTGGGTGGCCATCAGCGAGGCCGGGAGGTTGCAGTCGCCCTTCGGCCAGAGGCGGAAGAGGCCGCGAACGTGGCGCGGGCGCAGTTGCGCGACGACCGAGCGCAGGACGAGGCGATCGAGCTCGCTGCGCACCTGGAGGCAGGGCCAGGCTTTGGCGGAGAGCTGCTCGGTGCAGTTGAAGGGATAGGCGGCGAACCAGCCGTCGGTGCGGGCACGGAAGTCGGTCAGGCGGACCTCTTCGGCGCTTTCGGGGAGGGGCTCGCCGGGCGCGAGGCGGGTGTAGGTGACCGCTTGGATGCGCGGGACGGCCGGGCGAACGCGGAGGCGTTCGCGTTGGGTGATGGAGGTTTCGCCCATCGTCACGGTGGCGGCGACTTCGCTCAGGCGCTCGGGGATGGTGAAGCGGTGGGTGAAGGTGACCGGCTTGCCGGGGGCGAGGATGCCGCGCGCGAGCTCCTGGCCACCAAAGGCCGTGAGCGTGAAGGGGCCTTCGGGCAGGTCGAGGTTCGTGACGGTGAGGGTGAGGTCGGCCGTGTCGCCGGGGCAGAGGGCCTCCGGGGCCGAGAGGGTGAGGGTGATCGGCGCGCGGCAGGTGAGGGCGTGCTGGGCGCGGCCCACGCGGCCGGTGGCATCGGTGGCGATGGCCATCAAGCGCAGCTGGCCCTGGAAGTCCTCAGGCACGGTCAGCGGGAGGGTGACGCGGCCATCGGGATTGACGGCGATGGGGTCGAAGAGGAGGCGCGCCAGGGGGCGGTTCTCGAAGGCGGGCACATCGTTCCCCGCGCCGCCGCCGATGCGCCCCTCGGGCGAGATGGCGAGGTCGGGGAAGAGGAGGCCGTAGAGGTCGCCGCTGACGAGGGGGCCGGGTAGCTCGGTGAGGTCGGCGAGCGGGTCGGGCAGCGTGTAGCGGCTGACGGCGAGGACGCCTTCATCCACGGCCCAGAGGGTGACTTGGCGCGGCGTAGCGTCGGGGGCCGGGGGCAGGGTGAGGGTGACGGGGAGGGTGGTGCCGGGGCGGGCGAGGTCGGGGGCCTCGAGGCGCAGGTCGAGGGCTTGGGCGCTTTGGTCGATGGGGAGGTTGGCGCGGCCGATGAGGCGAGTGTCGCAGTCGGCGTTGGCGGCGGTGAAGGTGACGGCGATGGGGAAGTCGCGGCAGGTGAGGCCCTCGGGGAGGTCGATTGGGAAGGTGTAGCGCCCGGCCTGGGGGATGGCGAAGGTGCGCAGGGGCTGGAGGCGCTCGGCACCGGCGGCGAGCAGGAGGGTGCCCGGGCCGGGGAGGTCGAGGGCCACCTCGGGGGTCTCGCCGGGCCGGCGCGGGGTCGGGGCGAAGGCGAGGGCGAGGGTGTTTAGGCGCTTATCGCGCGAGGCGTAGGCCGGCGCGTCGCCGAGCCAGAAGTCGAGCGAACTGCGCACCTGCGCTCCGTCGCCGACGCGCGTGAGGGTGCCGATATAGTTGCCGGGCTCGAGGCCGGTGAGGTCGAGGGGCGAGACGGTGCCCTGGCGTAGGGTCATCCGGCGCTGTGGCGTCTCGCGGGGGGCGACCTGCTCCACCCATTCGCGCTGGTAGGTGCCGCGGTCGTTGCGGCGGGTGAGGTAGCGCCAAGTCCGCTTTTCCAGGGAGATCTCCACCTCCATCGCGCTCTCCGTGGAGCCCTCGGGGACGAGGAGGGTGGCCTCCACGCCCGAGGTCTCGCCCTCGCGCAGGCCGATGTAGGCTGGCTCGGTGAAGCGCGTCTCGGTGGCGGCGGTGGCCGTGACGGTGCGGCCGCCGGGCTCGGTTAGGGACACGGTGGCGCAGAGGATGGCCGGCGCGCTGAAGCGGTGGCCGCTGATGAGCTGGGTGGAATGGGTGAGGGTGCCATCTTCGCCAGTGGTGAGGAAGCAGCCCTCGGCGTCGGGGAGCTGGCTTCCTTGGCCCACCTGCCAACCTTCCCACGCGGCGGGGAGGTCGGTGGAGCATTTGCCGCGCAGGGTGACGTGCGCCCGGGCGCTGGCCACGGGGGCGCCGAAGTAGGTCTGCGCGGTGACGTTGAGCTGGGTGGGGGTGAGGGCGAGCGCGAGTTTGACGCGGTCGGGGACGAAGTCGGCCACGTAGAAGCGCTGATAGGCCAGCTCCTCGCGGCCGAGGGCGAGGGAGATGGCGTAGAGGCCGTCGTTGGCCGTGCGCGGGAGGGTGAAGTCGGCCGAGAGCTGACCCATGGCATCGGCGGTGGCCGTGGCCGTCTGGATGAGGCTTCCCTGTTCGTCGTAGAGGGAGAAGGCTAAGGGCTGATTGGTGAGCGGTTGGGTGGTGCCGGCTTGGCGGACGAGGGCAGTGGCGCGGAGGCTCTCGCCAGGGCGCACGGCTCCACGGTCGAGCCAGAGCGCGGCTGCGGGCTGTGGGGTCTGGCCGTTCACGAAGCTGTAGCGGCCGAAGGCCGTCTCGGAGAGGTCGAGGTAGACCTGCTCGCCGCCCTCGGCACGGACAATCATCTTGCGCGCGGGGAAGTCGTCGCTCTCCAAGGCACCGGGTACGAGCGAGAGCATTGCCAGGCCGGCGGCGTCGGTGGTGCCGCGCAGGAGGATTTGGTTCTTCAATCCGGCCACCTCGATAGTCGCGCCGGGGACGGGTTCATCGGTCGAGAGGCGGCGGATGGAGACGCCGAAGCCGGTGAAGCTGTCGCAGGCCCAGGCGATGCCCAGGTCGGTGACGATGAGGCGGTGCTCGTCTCCAGTCCAGGTGGGGCAGGGCTCGGAGGAGTCCAAGTGGTAGACGCCGGGGCGGTTGCCGATGGCGGCACCTAGGTCGAAGAAGCGGTCGAGGACGACATTGCGTGGCATCGGCGGGTTGTTCAAGGGCACCTCGGCGATTTTGTGCGTTAAGTTGAGCGCATCCCAGGAGGTGAAGCCGAAGGGCAGGAGGTTGCTCTCGTAGCCGCGCGAGAGGGTGATGTGCGCGTTGGGCGAGAGGTTGACGGCGCGGTAGGGTAGGCGCGGACGGCTCAGCGGCAGGTAGCTGCCGGCGGTGAGGAACTGGAGGCAAGGCGCGTATTCGGGTATTGTGACCGAGCGCGTGACGGTGTCGGGCAACGTGCGCCTGTGGCTATCCTGCAGCCCGGCCTTGACCGTCACCTGATAGGTCTGCCCCGGCTGCCAGTCGCCGGCCAGATCCAGCTGCCCGGCGTAGTTTACCGTGGGCTTGAGGTTTGCCACCTGCGGGGTCACGGCGAAGGTGTCGGCCGGCGGCGACTCCGAAAACTCGGCATCCGGCAGGAAGCGCAGCTGCACGGCAAAGTCCATACCGCGCCGTTCGGCCTGCCAGCTCGCCAGGTAGAGGGGAGAGATTTGGGGCGCTTGGGGTTCAGGGTCGGGCGCCGGGGCGGCTTCGGGCGCTGGGCTCTCGGGCGCGCTCTGCACCTCGGCGGGGGGCTCTTCGGCCGCCGCAATCAGCCGCTGCACGGCGGCCAGTCGCCGCTCGGGCACCCGCCAAACACGGAAATAGAAACTTGCAAACGCAACGAGCAACGCCGCCAAAATCACCGACGGCACGGCTAACAACAGACCTTTCAGCCACTTCATCCTACACATCGAGAAGCACTCCTTTAAGAACACGGAATGCCCAAATAATACCAGAAAGCGTCCCAAAAAGCGAGCCGCCGAGGGCGGATTAATAAGACGGGGCCTTATTACCAATAAGACGGGGCCTTGTTACCAATAAGACGGGGT
>CAMGJH010000061.1 GCA_946056345.1 uncultured Lentisphaeraceae bacterium
ATATGCAGGTCTTTGAGGACACGCGCGATTTGCAGGTGGGCGACACGCTGGAGTTTACCGGCGATATGCTCGCGGCCGAGTTGGGCCCGGGGCTCCTTGGGCGCGTCTATGACGGGTTGCTCAACCCGTTGCCGGAGCTGGCCGAGCAGTGCGGCTTCTTCCTTCAGCGCGGCACCTATCTGCCCTCGCTCGACCGCGCGGCCAAGTGGGCCTTCACCCCGGTGGCCAAGCCCGGCGACACGCTCACCGCCGGCGAGACGGTCGGCACCGTCCCCGAGGGCGTCTACACCCATCGCATTATGATCCCCTTCGCCTGGCGCGGGGTCTACAAGATCAAGAGCGTCAAGCCCGCCGGCGAGTACACGGTGGAGGACGAGGTGGCGGTGGTCACCGACGAGCGTGGGGCCGAGCTGAGCGTCAAGCTGATGCAGCGCTGGCCGGTCAAGCTGCCGATTACCTGCTATGCCGAGCGGCTGCGGCCGACCGAGACGCTCTCGACGGGCATTCGCTCGGTGGACACCTTCTTCCCCGTGGCCGTGGGCGGCACCTACTGCGTGCCCGGGCCCTTCGGCGCCGGTAAGACGGTGATTCAGCACCAGACCTCCCAGCACGCGGATGTGGACATCGTGATTGTGGCCGCGTGCGGCGAGCGCGCCGGCGAAGTGGTCGAAACGCTGCGCGAGTTCCCCGAGCTGCAGGACCCCAAGACCGGGCGCACGCTGATGGACCGCACGGTGATTATCTGCAACACCTCCTCGATGCCCGTGGCCGCCCGTGAAGCTTCGGTCTACACCGCCGTCACCCTGGCCGGCTACTACCGCCAGATGGGCCTGAACGTGCTGCTGCTGGCCGACTCCACCTCCCGCTGGGCACAGGCGCTGCGCGAAATGTCCGGCCGCTTGTAGGAGATCCCGGGCGAGGAGGCCTTCCCGGCCTACCTGGAATCGGTGATTGCCGGCTTCTACGAGCGCGCCGGGCGCGTCCGCCTGAAAGATGGTTCGATTGGCTCGGTGACTATCGGCGGCACGGTCTCGCCCGCCGGCGGCAACTTCGATGAGCCCGTCACGCAGGCCACGCTGAAGGTGGTCGGCGCCTTCCACGGTCTCTCCCGTGCCCGCTCCGATGCGCGCCGCTTCCCGGCTATCGACCCGCTCGACTCGTGGAGCAAGTACCGCTCGGTCATCGAGCAGCCGCGCGTGGAGGCGATGCGCACGATCCTGCGCAAGGGCTCGGACGTGGAGCAGATGATGAAGGTGGTCGGCGAAGAGGGTACCGCGATGGAGGACTTCGTGGTCTTCCTGAAGAAGGAGCTCATCGACGCGGTCTACCTGCAGCAGAACGCCTTTAACGACGTGGACGCGAGTAGCTCGAAGGAGCGCCAGCGCGCCTCGTTTGACATCCTTGAGCAGGTCATCGGCGGCACCTACGCCTACACGGACAAGACCGTCGCCCGCCGCGCCTTCCTGCAGTTGCAGCAGGCATTCATCGACTGGAACAACACGCCGATGGGCGGAGCGGATTACGACGCGCGCCGCGCGGCAATCTTGAAGCTGGTTTCGGAGGCTCCCCATGCATAAGGTTTATCATCAGATCGACAACATCTCCGGCTCGGTGGTCACCCTGCGCGCCCAGGGCGTGAAGAACAGGGAACTGGCGGAGATTGACTCGCGCGTCGGAGCCTCGCTGGCACAGGTCATCAAGCTGGCCGGCGACGAGGTGACGCTCCAGGTCTTTGCCGGCGCGCGTGGCGTGGCCACCGATGCGCAGGTGCGCTTCCTGGGCCACCCGATGCAGGTGCCCTTCGGCGAAGAATTGCTTGGGCGCGTCTTCACCGGCTCGGCCAAGCCGCGCGACAACGGCCCGGAACTGACGATGAACCCCACCGACATCGGCACGCCCTCGGTGAACCCGGCCAAGCGCATCATCCCGCGCCACATGGTCCGCACGGGCATCCCGATGATTGATGTCTTCAATACGCTGGTCGAGAGCCAGAAGTTGCCGATCTTTGCCCGCGCCGGTGAGCCCTACAACGACCTCCTGGCGCGCATCGCCCTGCAGGCGGAAGTCGACATCATCATCCTCGGTGGCATGGGCCTGAAGCACGATGACTACCTCGCCTTCCGCGACACGCTCGATGCCTCCGGCGCCCTTTCGCGCACGGTGATGTTCGTCCACACCGCCGCCGACCCCGTGGTGGAGTGTATGTTGGTGCCGGATATTTCCTTGGCCGTGGCCGAGCAGTTCGCCCTCAAGGGCAAGCGCGTGCTCGTCCTGCTCACCGATATGACCTCCTTCGCCGATGCGATGAAGGAAATCGCCATCACGATGGAGCAAATCCCCTCCAACCGCGGTTATCCCGGCGACCTCTACTCCCAGCTCGCCGCCCGCTACGAGAAGGCCGTCGACTTCGAGGGCGCCGGCTCCATCACCATCCTGGCCGTCACCACGATGCCCGGCGATGACGTCACCCATCCGGTGCCGGACAACACCGGCTACATCACCGAAGGTCAGTTCTACCTCCGCAACGGCCGCATCGAGCCCTTCGGCTCGCTCTCCCGCCTCAAGCAGCAGGTGAACAAGGACACCCGCGAGGACCACCGCACCATTATGGACGCGATGATCAAGCTCTACGCGCAGTACAAGGATGCCGCCGAAAAGCAGTCGATGGGCTTCCGTATGAGCGAGTGGGATACCAAGCTCTTGCGCTACGGCGCGCTCTTCGAGCAGAAGATGATGGACCTCTCGGTCAACATCCCCCTCGAGCAGGCTCTTGACCTGGGCTGGCAGATCCTCGCCGAGTGCTTCGAGCCGATGGAAACCGGCATTCCCACCAAGATGGCTGATCGTTTCTGGCCCAAGAAGGCCTAACCTGTGCCGAACCATTCGCGAGGTGCGCAATGGCAAAGATTAAGCACACAAAGACTGAACTGAAGGCGCAGACCGATGCCCTCAAGCGCTTCCAGCGCTTTCTGCCGATGTTGCAGCTCAAAAAGCAGCAGCTCCAGGCCGAAATCGCCGGCATCTCCGCCAAGCTCGCGGAGGTCGAGGCGCGCGAGGCCCAGGCCCGCAAGCGCCTGGAGGCCTGGGTGGCACTCTATGCCGACCAGGCCGTGACCCCCGAAACCCTCGTTCTGCTCAAGGGCACCAAGACTGGCGTGGGCAACATCGCCGGCGTGGCCATCCCGATCTATGAAGGCATCGAGACCGAGCCGGCCGCGCTGGACCCCTATCGCACGCCGGCCTGGACCGATGACGCCCAGGCGATGCTCGCCGAGTTGATGGCCTTCCGGGCCGAGGGCGATGTGCTGCGCAAGCAGCGCGAACTTGTCCAGGAGGAGCTCCACACCACCGGCCAGCGTGTCAACCTCTTCGAGAAGGTGAAGATTCCTGAGTGCAAGGAGAACATCCGCGTCATTCGCATCTTCATTGGCGATGAGCAGACCGCCGCCGTGGTGCGCGGCAAGATTGCCAAGGGCCGCACTGGCAAGACCAAGGAGGTGGCCGAATGATTGTCCCGATGAAACAGCTCTTGCTGCTCTGTTCGGCGAAAGCGCGCGAGGCGGCTGTGCTGGCGTTGCGTGAACTCGGCTGCGTCCATGTCACTCCGGAAGTGCGCGATAGCGAGGGTATTCGCCAGGCAAGTGCCCGCGTGGCTGCCGCCGAGCAGGCTCTGCGCGTGCTCGACGTGGCTGCCAAGGCCGGCACATTCGCCTTCAAGCCCGACGCTGCCTCCCCCGTCAGCGCCTGGGATTGCGACACGCTCCTGCGCGAAGCGGAGAACGCCTCCGCCCCGGAGGATGTCGCCTCCGTTAACCGCCTGGCTGAGATGGTGACGCGCTTGCGCGATGAAGTCCTCTCTGCTCAAACTCAACTGCGGCGCTACGCGCCCTTTGGCGAGGTCGACCCCGCGCAGGTTTCGGCGCTGGCTCAGGCCGGCGTGGCGGTCAAGCTCTTCAAGGTCCCCGAGGCTGAGGCCCCGACCCTGGGTGCGGAGGCCTACCTCTTCAACGCCGAGGGCGGCTTTGCCTACGGCGCGTGGATCTCGGCCGAACCCCTGCCCGAAGCCTGCGAGGCGGTGCCCCTGCCCGAGTGTGCCACGGCCAAGCTGCGCAAACGCGCGCTGGCGATGGAGGTTGCGGCCGAGGCGCTGGTCTCGCAGCTCGCCGCCGCGCAAGGTGTCCGCGCCACGATTGAGCGCGCCCTGCACGAAGACGGTGCCCAGAAGCGCTTGGCGGAGGTCTCGGCCAACCTGCGAGCCGAAGGCGAAGTGGCCTACCTTTCGGGCTACCTCCCGGCGCGCGCGGCCGACGCTCTGCTCGCCAAGGCCGCGGCCGAGGGGTGGGGCGTGGTCCTCGATGACCCGGCGGCGGGCGACCCCAACGTCCCGGTTCTCCTTGAGCCGCCCAAGGGCTTCCGCTCGATTGGGATGCTCTTCAAGGGGCTGGGCATTCTCCCCGGCTACACCGAGGGCGACTGCTCGGTGCCGTTCTACCTCTTCTTCTCGGTCTTCTTTGCGATGCTTGTGGGCGATGCGGGCTACGGCGCGCTGATGCTCGCAGGCGTTCTAGCGGCGGCTGCGAAGGTCTGGAAGAAGCCGGCAGCCCGGCCGGTGATCATCATCTTCACCGTCTTCTGCCTCTCGACGATTCTCTGGGGCGTGCTCTCGGGCACCTACTTTGGCATTGCCAAGGCGGCCCTGCCGGCGTGTCTGCAGCAGATTCCCACCGTCTCGTGGCTGGGCGATGACAACAATATGATGTTCCTCTGCTTCCTCATCGGCGCACTGCACATCTCCGTTGCCCGCCTCTGGAACGCCATCCTCCTGGCTCCGCACCTGAAAGCGGTCGGCGAGATTGGCTGGATGGGCGTGACGTGGAGTATGTTTATGATTGTCAGCGGCATTGTGGTGAGTTGGTTCTCGCAGCCTCCGTGGGCCTGGTGGTTCCTCGGCGGGAGCGTGGTGCTCATCCTCATCCCCCTGCTGGCCGACATCAAGCACGAAGGCGTCTCTGTGGGTATGCTCCCGCTCAACGTCATCAGCGCGATGGGCGACATCATCAGCTACGTCCGCCTCTTCGCCGTGGGCCTCGCCTCCATCAAGGTGGCCGAGAACTTCAATATGATGGCGCTCGACCTCGACCTGCCCTTCGCGCTCAAGGCCGTCTGCGTCTGCCTCATCCTCTTGGTCGGCCATGGCCTCAACCTAGCTATGGGCGCCCTCTCGGTGCTCGTCCACGCCGTCCGCCTGAACACCCTGGAGTTCTCCAACGCCAAGGGCATCACGTGGTCTGGCGTTCCCTACATCCCCTTCAAACAACCTTAAAGTAAAGGAATTCATCACTATGGATACCGCACTCACTGTCGCAGGCGCTGTTGCCTGTCTTGCTCTCTCCGGCCTCGGTTCGGCCATCGGCACCGGCTTTGCCGCTGCCGGCGCCATCGGTGCCTGGAAGAAGTGTTACGCCCAGAACCGCCCGGCACCCTTCCTCCTGCTGGCCTACGTCGGCGCGCCCATCACGCAGACCCTCTACGGGATGATCTTGATGTTCACGATGATCGGCACCAAGGTCCTCCCCGCCGGCGGCATCGGGATGCTCATCCTCGGCATCTTCGCGGGCGCGGGCATCGGCATGTCGGCCATCTTCCAGGGTCGCGCTGGCGGTTGCTCGGCCGATGCCCAGGGCGAGACCGGTCAGGGCTTCACCAACAACCTCGCTGCCCTCGGCATCGTTGAGACCACGGCCATCTTCATTATGGTCTTCACCCTCATCGCCGTTGGCAAGCTGGCCGCCTAACCGCGCTGTGCGTTGCCGCTAAACACGGGGCAAGGGGCGCTGCGGCGCTCGTTGCCCCCTTTTTGCACCCTCGCCATGCGCCTCTTCCTCATCAACCTGGCACGCGACCGCGACCGCCTCGACGCCGCCCACCGCCAACTCACGCGCCTAGGCCTCCCCTACGAACGTGCCGAGGCCATCGACGGCCGCGCCCTCCCGCCGAATGCCCTCCGCCGCGCGGTCAGTCGCTGGCGCTGGTGGTGCGCCAACGGCCGCCCCGTAATGCCCGGCGAAGTCGGCTGCGCCCTCTCCCACCAAGCCCTCTACCGCCGCATGCTCGCCGAGGGTTGGCGCACCCTCTGCGTCATCGAGGATGATGTCCTCCTCTCCCCCGACTTCCCCGCCGCCCTCGCGCGCGTCGAAGCCTGGCTCGACCCCACCCAACCCCAAGTCGTCCTCTTCTCCAACCACACCGACGCCCCGCCCCCGCCTCCCGGCATCCACCCGGCCTTCGACGATATGTACGCCGAGTGCTACGCCCTCACCGCTCCCGCCGCCGCTGCCCTCCCCCGCGCCAACCCCCCCCCCGCCCCCCCCTGCCGCCACCGGGGCCGCTGGGTCCGCGCCGGCCTCATCCACCTCTACCACGCCGCCCCCGCCTCCGCCCACCAGGACACCACCTCCTTCCCCACCCACATGCCCGAGAGCGCCTCCATCAACTACCACGCCCTCTCCCCCCTCGGCAAACTCTCCTTCAAGTGCCAACGCCTCATCGGCTGGCCCATCGACCTCCTCATCTCCGGTCGCCTCCGCGCCCTCCTCCTCCGCCGCTGAGTGGGGGCTGTTGACATAGCTCCTTCGC
>CAMGJH010000062.1 GCA_946056345.1 uncultured Lentisphaeraceae bacterium
GGGCGAGGGATGGGCGTCGCAGTCGCAATCCACCGAAAGGTGGTTCATCACATTAAGGAAGGCCATCTTGCCGGGGCGGGCCTGGCAGACGGAGGTGGCGGCTTCAGCCATTGCTTCGAGGAAGGCGGTTTGGTCGTCGTCCAGCCAGGTTTGGTCGGTGATGCCACCCGAGTGGATGAGCAACTTGCCGTTGCGCGAGGCGAAGCCGATAGAGAGGTTCTTGAGCGCGCCGCCAAAGCCGCCCATCGCGTGGCCCTTGAAGTGGGAGAGGACGAGGAAGGAGGCGTAGTCGCGGAAGTGCGAGCCAACGATGTTGCGCGGCAGACGCTTGGCGCCGGCGGGGGCGGGGAGCTCCATCGTGGCGATGCCGTCCATAATATCCACGGTCGCGATGTCGCACCAGCCGTGTTCGAGGGCGGCGCGGATGTGATCGTGCAGGGTGCTGCGGCGCCCGCCATAGGCGGTGTTGCACTCCACGATGTTCGCGTCGAGCTGCTGGACGAGGGGCTTGACCAACTGCGGATCGAGGAAGTGGTGGCCGCCGGGTTCGCCGGTGGAGACCTTGGCGCCGACTTTGCCTGGGAGTGTGATGCCGAGCGCGGCGTAGGCACGGCAGAGGCTCTGGGGGGTGATTTCGGGGGTGAAGTAGACGGCCGGGCCCTCGGCGCGGGCGTGGGAGGCGCGGTCGATGGGGCCGGGGACCCAACCGCGCTGGCGCCTCGCCTCGCGCCACTGCTCGTCGAAGGTCTTGGCCTGGGCCGTTGCGCCCACGGCAGCCGCGCCGGCAGCGAGTAGGCTCCCGCGCAGAAAGTTACGTCTCGATTGCTTCATTGGGAACTCCTCGGGTTAGGGGTGAAGAAGTGTCTGGAGCTCGGCGTAGGCTTAAGCCGAGGCGTTTAGCGATGGCGCGGTGGGCGGTGGCCCCGTGCCAGTGGTCAACCCCGCCCGGGATTTCCACGATGTCGCCTGGGCGCAGCACGCGGGCGGCCTCGCCCCGAGCTTGATAGAGGCCCTCGCCGCCAACGGCGATAAGGAGTTGGCCCTGGCTGTGGCGGTGCCAGTGGTTGCGGCAACCGGGCTCGAAGGTGACATTGGCGATGGGGATGCCGTGCTCGGCGTGGCGCGTGGTGAGGCACGCGAGGTGCGAGCGGCCAGTGAAGTAGGCGGCATAGGCGGTGTTAGGTTCGCCTTGCGGGAAGGGCGAGAGGGACTGGGCGCAGAGCGGGGACATTGCGAGGACACCAAAGAGGAGGGAGAGGCAAAGGGGACGCATAGGTTTCCTTACAGACCAAGGGGGGTGAGCCAGGCGGCGATTTGGGGCTCGGCGCGGTGGATGCTGTAGCCGGAGAAGGTCTTGCCGGGGAGGTGGCGGAGGGCGCCGGGGGTGAGGGCGCGGAGGTCCTTTTCGCAGGACTGCATGCCGCCACCGCCGTGGGTGAAGAAGGGGAGGATGAACTTGCCTTGGGAGAAGCGCGGGTCGGCGAGGAAGGTGCGCACGGGCGGGGCGACGGTGCCCCACCAGTTGGGCGAGCCCACGCAGAGGAGGTCGTAGGAGGCGGGGTCGAGGTCGAAGGGTTTGAGGGGCGGGAGGAAGCCGCGCTTGAGTTCGTCCTTGGCCACGCGGGTGCAGTCGGTGTAATCGGCGGGGTAGGGAGTCTGCGGTTCAAGACGCAGAAGGCGGCCTTGGGTGTGCTTGGCGATGAACTCGGCGGCGGCGAGGGTGTTGCCGGTGTAGGAGTAGACCACCACGACCACGCGCGGCTTCTTGGGCAAGGACGCGGCGGCGGGGGCGGGGGATTCATCGGCTTCGGCACAACCGGCGAGCAGGGCGCCGGAGGCTAGGAGGCTGTGTTGGAGGAAGGTTCGGCGGGTGAACATAGCGGAGAACTCCTTTCTTGATGGTCCATAGTGTGGCGCATTTTGGCCGAGAGCTCAATACCTCAATCCGCGAAGGTGAGACCTCGATTACAGATTTTGGGTGCATTTAATGTTTGCTGTGGGCACGGGCGCGTTGGATATAGTATTCTATGGCTGAAAGGAACGCCTTATGTCCCAGCACTTTCGTACGATTGCTGACTACACCACGTTCTTCGGTCTGCCCCCGCAGCACCCGCACTTGGCTTATGTCGACTTCAAGCAGTTGCCGCCTTTCCGCTATCGGCCTGGGATCTTCGGCTTTTACGCCATCATCCTCAAGGAGCACCTCGGCTGTGGCGCGATCCAGTATGGTCTGGGCTCCTACGACTATCAGGCCGGCACCGTCCTCTGCGTTGGGCCCGGGCAACTCTTTGGGCCTAAGGATGACGGCCAGCTCCACCAAGGCATCGGCAAGGCGCTGTTCATCCATCCGACCCTCCTCGAAGGCACTTCGCTTGCCGCCGCTTTCGCCTCGGCCTCCTTCTTTGCCTACACCTCGCGCGAGGCACTCCACCTCGCTGATGGCGAACGCGCCAGCTTCCTTGCGCAGCTTGAGGCCATCCGCGGCGAACTCGAAACGCCTCAGGACGCCCACTCCCACGCGCTTCTCCTAGCCCACCTTGACCTTCTGCTCCACCTGCTTGCGCGCTTCTACGAGCGGCAGTTCACTTCGCGGCAGCCCGACAATCGCGCGCTACTCGCGCGCCTGGAAACCTACCTTGCCTCGGCCCTGCCCGCCGCGCCCGATGCCCCGGTGGCGGAGCTCCCCACCGTTGCCGCCTGCGCAAAGGCGCTCTTCCTCTCGCCCAACTATTTTGGCGACCTGGTGCGCAAGGAGACGGGCGCTTCGGCCCAGGCCTTTATCTCCCGCGCCATTCTCAATCGCGCGTGCGACTTCCTCCGCCACACCGAGGCCTCCATTGCCCAAATCGGCTTGACCCTTGGCTTCTCCTATCCCCATCACTTCACCCGCTTCTTCCGCCACCACACCGGCCAGACCCCCAGCGCTTATCGCGCACAATGGTCGCCCTGACAGGAATCGAACCTGCGACACGCGGTTTAGGAAACCGCTGCTCTATCCACTGAGCTACAGGGCGCACGAAGTGGGGCGCCGGACCCGAAAAGTGGCGCGCATTATACATAGAAGCCTGGGAAATGGCAACTCGGCCGGCGGTGGCGGCCCTTAGGGGTTGCGGCGGCGACGGCGGGGCGCGGCGGCCTTGGCTGGGCGCATGGCTTGGATGAGCTCGATGAATTGGCTGACATCGGCGAAGGCGGAGTAGACCGAGGCGAAGCGGACGTAGGCGACGGCGTCGAGCTCGCTCAGGCGGTTCATCACGGTTTGGCCGAGCCAGGCGGAGGAGACCTCGGGCTTATTGAGGCGCTCGAGGTCCTCGAGGATGGTGTTGATGAGCTCGGCGATGCGTTCGCTGGGAATGGGGCGCTTGCGGCAGGCCGAGAGAATGCCGCGCTCGAGCTTGGTCTGGTCGAAGTCCTCGCGGTGGCCGTCGCGCTTGACGAGCTTGGGCAGGCGGCGCTCGATGCGTTCGTAGGAGGTGAAACGCGCACCGCAGAGGATGCATTCGCGCCGGCGGCGGACGGAGCGGCCGTCATCGGCCACGCGGCTGTCGATGACCTTGTCGTTGTTCTTGCCGCAGTGGGGGCAGCGCATTTGGGCTAGACGATGGCCTTGACGGCGGCCCGGGCGATGGTTAGCCCCTCGGTGCCGGGGACCTTCGTGACGTTGCGCGGGTCGATGAAGCAGGCGCGATCGGGCAGACACTCGGCGGCGTAGAGGACGACGGGGAGGGTCTGCCCGGCAGGGAGTTTGCGGAGGATCTCGAGGACGCCATCGGCGCACATCCCTTCGCAGTCCATTGGGAGGATGAGGCCGGCGGGGCGGCGCGCGATGACCGCCTCGATGGCCTCAGGGCCGGTGCGCACCACCTCGACGGTGAAGCCGCCCTTGCCGAGGGCCTCGCAGAGGGCGTTGGCGCGGATGGCATTGGCCTCGGCGAGGACGACGAGGCGGCGGATGTCCTCGCCCACGACCATCGTCTCGCCGCGCGGCAGGTCGCTCTCCATAAAGAGGATGCGTTGGACCTCGGCGACGAGTTCGTCGGGGTCGGCGGGCTTGGTGAGGAAGCCGGCGATCTGCTTATTGGCGAAGAACTCGGCCAGGTCGCTGCGGGCGGTGAGGACGAGGACAGGCACGCGGGTGCGCCCCAGTCGGTCGGTGATGCGCTCGAGGAAGCCGGTGCCGCCCATCCCAGGCATCCCCATATCGAGGATGACGAGGTCGGGCAAGGCTTCGAGCATACACTGCAGGGCGGCCTCCCCGGAGTCGGCGCAGGTCACTTCATAACCCGCACCCACCAGAAAGTCGCCCAACATCATCCGGATGTTTGGATCGTCATCGACCAGCAGAAGGCGCTTGTTCATTGATTAATCGGCCAAGAAGGCGCGGTAGGCGCGGTAGGTCATGTAGCAGTCGAACTTGGAGGCGGCCTCCCAGGGGGCGTGCATATTGAGCAGGGGCACGCCGAAGTCGACCACATCCATCCCGTAGCGGGCGAGGTAGAGGGCGATGGTGCCGCCGCCGCCCTTCTCGCAACGGCCGAGCTCGCCGGCTTGCCAGGTGACGCCGTCGGCCGCGAAGATGCGGCGCAAGTCGGCGATGAACTCGGCACGCGCGTCAGAGGCGCCGCCCTTGCCGCGGGCGCCGGTGTACTTGATGAGGCAGCCGCCGGCGTTCATCAGGGCCATATTGTTGGGCGAATCGGCGTTGGGGAAGTGCGGGTCGCTGGCGGCGCAGACATCGGCCGAGAGCATCCGGCTACGCTCCAGGGCGCGGCGGACGGCGAGGTCGCCGGCGGCGGGCTCTTGGCGGGCGATGAGTTCGGCCACGGAGTTCTCGAAGAAGGTCGAGTCCATCCCCGTGGCTCCGACCGAGCCAATCTCCTCCTTGTCGCAGAGGAGGACCATGCCGGTCTTGCGCGGCACGGCGGGCAGGTCCATCAAGGCCTTGAGTCCGGCGTAGGCGCAGACGCGGTCGTCGTGGCCGTAGCCGACGATCATCGAGCGGTCGAGCCCAAGGTCGCGCGGCATCCCGGCGGGGACGATTTCGAGCTCGGCGGAGAGGAAGTCCTCCTCGGTGATGCCATACTCGCGCTCGAGGAGGCGGAGGATGTTGAGCTTGACCTTGTCCTTGATGTCCTCGTCGTCATCGTCCTTGGAAGCGGGGAGCGAGCCAATCAGCAGGTCCATATCCTCGGGGTCGAAGGCCTCGGCGAGCTTCTTGCCGGCCTGCTCGGCGCCGAAGTGGGGGAGGATGTCGGTAATCTGGAAGACGGGGTCCTCGGGCTTGTCGCCGATGGCGATTTCCACCTGAGTGCCGTCGGGCTTAGCCACCACGCCGTAGAGGGCCAGGGGGTGAATGAGCCAGTGGAACTTCTTGATGCCGCCGTAGTAATGGGTGTCGAAGTAGGCAAAGCCGCCCTTCTCGCAGACCGGCACCGGCTTGAGGTCGATACGCGGCGCGTCGGTGTGGCCGCCGATAACATTGATGCCCCCGCTCACCGGCTCGGTGCCGATGACCGCCGCCATCAGCGTCTTGCCGTGATAGCCGCGGTAGACCTTATCTCCGGGCTTGAGGGTGTCGACCTGCGAGAGCTCCTTGAAGCCCAGCGCCTCGATGCGCCGCACGGCCTCGGCATAGGCCCGGCGCTCGGTCTTAGCAATCCCCAAATAGCTGAGATAATCCTTGGCATACGCTTCGCACGCCTGCGCCTCGGCCTCCGTCATCGAACGCACGCCGTTCTCGCGCTTGATACAACCTTGCAACTTGCTCATAACCTTACCTTTCTGAAGGGACGCTCCGCGGCCTGTGCCGCCAAGCGTCGCCTAAAATCCATAACGATAGATGTCCATCACCTCTTCGGGCGAGGGCATCGTGCGATAGCGCTTGACCACTTCCAGGCGCAACGGCTCGCGCGTGAAGCGCACCAACTCCTCCTCGCTAGGCACCTCGCGTGCGCAGCCGAGCCGATCGAAGAGCATATCCACCAGCGCCTGGAACTCCTCGGGCGCCTGAATGCCCAGCGCCCGCATTAACTGCGCCGTCCGCTCCGGGCACGAGCGCCCCATAAACTCCAGATACCCGGCCAGCAGCACCCCGTTTGCCCGCCCGTGCGGCAGCTGCTTGTAGTAGGTCAGCGGATAGCCCATCGCGTGCACCAGCCCGGTCCCTGCCTGCGCGATGACCATCCCCGCCAACATCGAGCCGTAGAGCAGCCGCGCACGGTTCGCAAAGACCCCGTGGGCCAAGCGCACCAGCTCGGGCATCACCACGCCGATGGCTTCGAGCGCCAGCGAGAGCGAAAGCGCGTCCGACCGCAACGAGTAGGCCCCCTCGATGGCGTGCGAGAGTGCGTCTAGCGCCGTGTCGCAAACCACCTGCGCGGGGAGCGAGGCCAGGTAGCGTCCATCGAGCAAGGCCACACGCGGGAAGAGCTGAGGCCCCGAGACGTTCACCTTCGTGCGCGCGTGGTGGTTGGTAATGATGGCATAGGGCGTCACTTCACTGCCCGTACCGCAGGTAATCGGCACTGCGGCAATCGGCCGACTGAGGTATTCCACCCTCACGGGGAAATCCTTGAATCGCTCGCGGAAAGAGT
>CAMGJH010000063.1 GCA_946056345.1 uncultured Lentisphaeraceae bacterium
CGGGTTCGTTTTGGGCCCGCCCCGGGTGACCTGCGGAGCAGGCCACTGCAAAACCTTTAGCGGTGCCTTTTTCTTCTCCCCCTGCGTAGCCTTGTGTGCCTTTCTTTGTGCTCTCTGTGTTCTTGTTGACATAGCTCCTTCGCTTCGCTCGGACTTGTGGTTTCCTCCTGCGTGGCCATCTGCCTCGCGCGTGCGCGCGCGTACCTTATATATAATCAGCGCTCTGGGGTGTTTTGTGGGGACTTTGCGCTTCTTTATGGTTTTGGGCGCGTTTTGTGCTTGCACCCGGGGGTGGGGCGTGCTACACTATACGCGAATAGAAGTTGACAGAGCCGTGGCGAGAGATAGGTCTTTCCGCGCATAGAAAGGAGCCGAGAATGGTTCGCAAGCCGATGATGTTGGTGGCCTTGAGCGTGTTGCTCGGGGCGCAGATGGTCTATGCCCAGGAGGCTGAGGAGGCCAAGCCGGTCCGCTTCGAGGCCTTTGTGAAGGTGACGGAGTCGACCTCTGGCGAGGCGGGCGATGCCATTCAAGTGCGCAAGCCCGGGGCGGCGGAGCCCACGGCGCTGGTGCCCTACAAGGCCTATCCCTATGGGACGGTCTTTACACTGGCGAACGAAGCGGCGCGGATGCGGGTTAATGTTGAGGCCTTTACCTACGCGACGGTGCGCGGTCCGGCCAAGTTCACCTTCAAGAGCAATGCTGATTGGACGGCGGTGACGTTGGCGGCGGACTACGGCGACTTCAGTTTCTCGGTGGATGACCGCGTGCAGCCGGGGCAGTTCCAGGTGGTCACGCCGCTGGGCACCTTTGGTTCGCTCACGGGCCGCTCGAAGTTGCAGATGGACCCCGTGCGCCCCGGCGAGGAGTTCGGCGAGGAGAACTTCTCCTTCCGCCTGATTTCCGGGACGGCGAGCTTCCAGGGCAAGCATTTCACGGCCCCCGAGCTGACTCAAGCCAACGCCTTCACCGGCGCAGAGGCCTCGGCCGAGCTGACCGAGTTGACTGGGCGCGTGGGCGAGGTGAAGCTCGACCTGCCTTCCGGCGCCGGTAAGACGACGGAGTTCCCCCTGCAGCCGGGCTCCTCGGTTAAGATTACCCGCGCCAAGGCCAAGGGCTCGGATAACTGGACTGTCTCGGTGCTCACGCTCTATAACAACGGCAAGGCGAAGAACTACTTTGCCTACGTCGAGAACCGCGGCGAAGGCTTCCGCACCGGAGAACTCTTCGAGGAGGTCTTTGCCGAGGAGGAAGCGGCCGAAGAGCTCGGTGAAGAGAGCGCGGAAGAGGCCGGCAGCGCCTCCACCGGCGACGACTTTGGCGACTTTGACGACGGCGACCTGCTCTAAGCGCGGCCTGCTGGACGTCTTTTCTTACACAACACACGACACACATTATGTTCATCTACCACTTCTCCCGCCTGATTAAGAGCAAGTTGATTTGGGGCCTCTTGGCCCTGCTGATGGTCTTCGCCTTCGTGGTGGCCGATTCCTGCCGGAGTGCCTCGCCCAACGCCAATGTGGCCGGCTTCCTGGATGGCAACGCGGTCACCTATCAGGAGAGCGAAAGCGCCGCCAAGACCCTCGCCATCCTCTCGGACTACGCCTACTTCCTGCCGCCCGGCGCGCAGATCTTCGGCGCGCTGCTGCGCACTGACCCCGGCGAGAGCGACGAGGCGGCCCTGGCGCGCCGTCAGGCCGTGTGGAAGTTGCTCGCCGCGCGCGAAGTGGCCCAGGCCCACGGCCTCACCACCACCCAGGCCGGCGCCGAGCAGGTCCTCGCCCGCTTCTTCACCGATGGTCAGGGCGTCTTCAATGCCGGCTACTACCGTGCCTTCCTTGCGCGCAATAACTACGCTGAGGCCTCCCTCTTCGAGAAGACCTTCGCCTCCGTTTGGCTGCCGGCGCAGACAATGACCTCCTGCGTCTTCAACGCCGTCGGCTGGGTCTCGCCGATGGAGCAGGACTTCCTCCTCGACGCGCTCTACGACACCACCACCCTCTACACCGCCACCCTCAAGTGCGCCACCAAGGCCGAGGACATCGAGGCTCCCGATGCCGAGGTGCAGGCGTGGTATGACAGCCACGCCGAGGCCTACACCCTCCCTGAACAGCGCACCATCGCCTATGTCGAGGTGCCTGCCTCCGCCTTCGAGACCCAAGTGGTCGTGGAAGAGATGGACGCGATGCAGTACTACGACGACCACAGCGAAGAGTTCAAGGGCACCGGCACCAACGCCACCGAAGTCCTCCCCTACGAAGAGGTCAAGGAGCAAGTCATCGCCAAGGCCCGCGCCGAAAAGGCCCTCGAACTCGCCCAGACCGTCGTCAACGAGCAGCTCGTCGCCAAGGCCCAGGTCGCCGGCCTGGCCGAAGCAGCCAAGGGCTACGGCGAGCCCAAGCAGACCACCGTCCGCCAGGACCGTCCCTTCGGCTTCCAGAACGCCTCCGAACTCATCAGCTCGGTCTTTGAGATGGATGAAACCGAGAACAACTTCAATGCCGTCTCGGGCACCGACCGCGTCTACCTCGTCCAGCTCCAGCGCATCACCGCCAAGCACGTCGAGCCGCTGGCCGACGTCAAGGCCCGCGTGCAGGCCGATTTGCGCCGTGACCTCCTGGCCAAGCGCCAGAAGACTGCCGGCGAGGAGCTGCGCACCAAGCTCCTTGAGTCGCTCGCCACCGAGAGCGCCTTCGACAAGGCCGTCGCTGCCTGCAACATTGAAGGGCTGACCGCCTCGACCGCCGTCACCTGCGTCCTCTCCGACTCGGCCAAGCTCGAGATCCCCAACCGCGCCGATGTGATGAGTGCCGTGGGCACCCTCGGCACCAAGGCCCTCTCCGAGCCCATCCTCCTCCCGGGCAACGACCTCCTCTTCGTCTACGTGGCCGATCGCCAGGCCGGCGACGCCCTCCAGAAGACCACGCGCCGCACCGACGTCTCCCAGCCGCGCACCGCCTTCCTCGTGGCCGAAGATTGGCTCACCTGGAACCTCGCGCGCCAGTCCCTCACCAACGCCGAGGGCTATCCCCTCTTCGCTGAGGACGAAGCCCCCGCCGCCGAATAACGCGCTGGCGTTTCCCAAGCAGGCCCCGCCTGAGCCGTGGCAACACGCTCGCGGGGCTTTCGCTTTACCCATCGCGTTAGCGCGTTGCCCGTTTTGACTGCCGCCGTCCCCGGCGGCAGAAGTCTGGTCCCTTCGCCCGTTGCCGCCCCGGCTTGCCCGTCGCGGTACGCGCCTTACGCGGCGTTGCCGCACCTCTCGGCCCGCAGGGCCTCCGCACGGCGGCGCAGCCGCCACCGTTCACCGTTCACCTCTCACCCTTCACGCGCCGCAGGCGCTTTTGCTACAATAGTCCTATGGTTACGATATTAGATTACGGGGCCGGCAACTTGACGAGCGTCTGCCTGGCCTTTGAGCGGCTCGGGGAGCAGCCCCGGGTCATTACCGAGGCTACGCAGTTTAGCGGCGGGCGGTTGGTCTTCCCGGGCGTGGGCTCGGCCGGGAGCGGGATGGCCGGCGTGCGTTCGCGCGGCTTCGACGCGTTGCTCGCGCAGCAGGTGGCGCGCGGGGTGCCGGTGCTCGGGATTTGCCTGGGGATGCAGCTGCTCTTGGGCTCCTCGGCGGAGGATGGCGGCACGGCGGGGCTCGGGCTCATCCCCGGGCAGTGCGTGGGCTTTGACCCGGCCAAGGACCCCGAAGCCAAGATCCCGCACATGGGCTGGAACACCCTCGACCACGCCGAGCACCCCCTCTTCGCCAACATTCCCCAGGGCGAGGCCTTCTACTTTGTCCACTCCTACTTTGCCAAACCCGAGCGCGAGGCCGATATCCTCGGGCGGACGGACTACTGCGGCGAGCGCTTTGCCGCAGTCATCGGCCGCGGCTCGCTGGTTGCCACGCAGTTCCACCCCGAGCGCAGCGGCCGCGCGGGCGAACAGCTCTTACGCAACTTCCTTGCCTGGGAGGCCTGAGATGCTCCTGAAACGCTTGATTGTCTGCCTGGACGTGCGCAATGGGCGCGTCACCAAGGGCGTGAAGTTCAAGGGCAACGTCGATGTCGGCGACCCCGTGGAGATGGCCGCGCGCTACTGCGATGAGGGCGCCGACGAGATGGTCTTCTACGACATCACCGCCAGCGCCGAGCACCGCCGCTGCGACCTGGAGATGGTCGAGCGTGCCGCCCGCGCCCTCACCATTCCCTTTACCGTCGGCGGAGGCATCCGCGGGGTGGAGGATATGCGCGCAGCCCTCCTGGCCGGCGCCGACAAGGTCTCCCTCAACTCTTTGGCCGTGGAAAAGCCCGAGATCTTGGCCGAGGGCGCGCGCGCCTTTGGCCGCCAGTGCGTGGTCTTGGGGATGGATGCCAGGCGTGTGGGCGTTTCGGCGGCCATCCCCTCGGGCTACGAAGTGGTCATCCGGGGCGGGCGCGAGCCGACCGGGCGCGATGCCGTGGCCTGGGCCAAGGAGGCGGTGGCCCTGGGCGCGGGCGAAATCTGCCTGAACGCGATTGACACCGATGGCGTGCGCGAGGGCTACGAACTGGAGATTACCCGCCAGGTGAGCGAGGCGGTGAAGGTGCCGGTCATCGCCTCGGGCGGAGCTGGCGCGCCGCAGCACTTGGTCGAGGTGCTCACCGCAGGCAAGGCCGATGCCGCGCTCGTGGCCTCGATGGTCCACACGATGGGCTACACGTGCCAGGGCATCAAGCAGGCCCTGCGCGCGGCCGCCATCCCGGTTCGCTAGGAGAAGCTTATGCGAGACAAGCGCTTTGACAAGGCCGTGGCCCGGATCCTCAAACAGGACAGCCGCTACCCCGCCCGCGCCTACGACCTGATGCCGGCGGTCATCGACTACACCGTCCGCCACCCGATGCCGACCGACCCCAACGAGCCGCCGCGCCCGCAGGGCCACGTCTCCGGCCGTCAGCTGGCCTTCGGCTTCCGCGATTACCTCCTCGCCGAGTTCGGCCCCTTCGCCGCAGACCTCCTCGACGAGATGAACATCCGCTCCACCGACGACATTGGCAACCTCGTCTACAACCTCATCTCCGTGGGCGTCTTCGGCAAGACCCAGTCCGACGCCCTCGAAGACTTCCACGCGGTCTACGACTTCACCGAGGCCTTCCGCGACTACTACGCTCCGCGCGACCCCAAGGACGCGCCGGAGATGCCCGACTTCCTGGCCGGCGACGAGGAGTAGCCCCGTGCACACCGATTGGCGCGACGCCCTGGAGCCCTTCGTCAGCAGCGCCGACTTCGCCGCGCTCCGCGCGCGCGTCCGCTCCGCCTACGACCGCGAGCAGATCCTTCCGGCCTACGAGCACATCTACGCCGCGCTCCAACTCTGCTCCCTGGCCCAGACACGCGTGGTCATCCTGGGGCAGGATCCTTACCCCACGCCGGGGCAGGCCCACGGGCTGGCCTTCTCGGTCTTGCCGCCCACCCAGCCGCCCCCCTCTCTGCGCAACATCCTCACCGAAATCGCCTCCGACCTTGGTCGCCCGGCCCACATCGCCTTGGGCGACCTGACTCCCTGGGCGCGCCAGGGCGTCCTCCTGCTCAACGCGGTGCTCACCTGCCGCGCCCACGCCCCGCTCTCGCACGCAGGCCTGGGGTGGGAGGCCTTCACCGACGCGATTATCCGCACCGTCTCCGAGCACCGCGAGCACGTGGTCTTCCTCCTTTGGGGGGCGAAGGCCAAGGCCAAGCGCGCGCTCATCGACCCCAAGCGCCATCTGGTGCTGACCGCCGCGCACCCCTCGCCCCTCTCGGCCTACAACGGTTTCTTCGGCTGCCGCCACTTCTCCCAAGCCAATGCCTACCTCCTCGCCCACGGCCAAGAGCCGATTGATTGGTAGCGCCCCGCGCTATCTCATCGTCACCCAGCACTTCCCCTCCCCGGAGTCCTGGCGCGGCAGTTTTGTCTTCGACTTCGCTTGCGCGCTCCTGCGCACCGGCCGCTACCGCGTCTCGGTCTTCGTCCCCGGTCCGGGCGCGGATTACACCCTGCCGATCCCGGCCCCGCTCCAAGGCGAGCTCACCGTCCACCGCTTTCCGCGCCGGGCGCTACGCGGCTTCATCCTGCCCTTCCTGTTCGCGCGCTGCAACCGAGCGGCCTTCCTTCAGCGCCTCTCGAAGCTCGCCATCGCCCCGGAGGAGGTGGCCATCTGCCACGCCCACGGCGCGCCGATGGCCGAGTATCCCCTCGCCCTCAAGGCCCTCAACCCGCGCCTGCGCACCCTCCTCCACCACCATAGCCTCGACGATTCGGGCCTCGCCCAGGGCCTCCTCCGCCACTTCGCCCCCCACCAACGCCTCCTCTACCGCGCCTTCGCCCCGCTCCACGCGCAGATCGATGAGCACGTCTTCATCTCCCGCGCCGCCGAGCGCGCCTTCCGCGCAATCCCCGACGGCCAGTGGTCCGCCTGGGCCGACTACCGCCGCTCAATGCGCTGCCTCTGCGGCCTAAAGCCCCTGACCTTGCGCGCGGCCTCCCTCCTGCCCAACGGGGTCGACCCCACGCGCTTCTGC
>CAMGJH010000064.1 GCA_946056345.1 uncultured Lentisphaeraceae bacterium
GCGAGCGAGCCCCGCGTTTTTCCCTGGTGCACGTAAAGAAGGAATGTGGTAGACTATGGGCATATGGCGAGTTTTGGATACCTTGCATTAAATCGGCAGAAAGGGAAGGTCTCGGGGACGATCGAGGCTGCGGACCGGCGTGGCGCGATGGCGGCGTTGGCGGCGCAGGGGTTGCAGGCGCTGTCGATTCGGGAGATGGCGGGGGGAAAGGCACCGGCGGCGAAGGCGAGCGCTGCGCCCAAGGCGGTCAAGCCGGGGAAGGCTGCAGTCAAGGCTTCCAAGGCCCCCAAGCCGGCGAAGGCGGGGGGCGGGAGTTCCTTCTGGACGCTCTCGGCCGTTCCGGCAAAGCGGATGAAGCCGGCGGAGGTACTGCTCTTTACCTCGGAGTTGGCGGACTTGATTGACGCGGGGATGACCTTGGGTGCGGCGTTGAACTCGTTGTCGAACCAGGGCGAGCCGACGAGCGGCATCTGTGCGGTTTCGGCGGATTTGCGGGATCGGATTATGCGCGGCGAGGCCTTTTCGGACGCGGTGGACGCGCACCCGAAGACCTTCCCGGCGATCTATGGGAATATGGTGCGCGCGGGCGAGGCGTCGGGGGCGATGGTGGAGGTGTTGCGGCGCTTGGCCGAGCACTACGAGCGGAACCAATCGATGAAAAGCAAGGTGATTTCGGCGCTGACCTATCCGGCGATTGTGCTGGGAATGGGGGTGGTGGCGGTCATCTTTGCGATGGTGAAGATTGTGCCGCAGTTCACCTCGCTCTTCGCGAGTATGGGCAAGGAGTTACCGTTGCCGACGCGGATTCTCATTGGGATGAGCGACGGGCTGACGAAGTATGGCATTCTCTATGCGTTGGGGTTGGTGGCGGGGATTGTGCTGCTGCATAAGTGGATTACCGGGAGCGGGCGCTTGGCGTGGGATGGCTTCAAGCTCAAGGTGCCGCTGGTGCGCGGGTTGATTGCCTCGGGCACCTTCGCCTCGCTGGCCTACACCCTGCAGACACTGCTCTCCAATGGCGTGAATGTGCTCAATGCCCTGCGGATTGCCGAGGAGACAAGTGGCAACGCGGTGATTGGCGCGGAGTTGCGCAAGGCGCGCGAGCGGGTCACCGATGGCACGACGATTTCGGGGCCGTTGGCGCAGAGCGGCATCTTCCCGCGGTTGATGACCGATATGATGGCGCTGGGCGAGCAGACGGGCAACCTGCCCACGGCCCTCGGGCATATTGGCAAGCGCTACGAGGCCGAGCTCAACCAGAATATCCGCAACTTCACCACGGCCTTGGAGCCGATTCTCATCTTCCTCGTGGCCGGCGTGGTCGGCTTTGTGGCCATCGCCATTCTCTCGGCCGTCTTCTCGGCCACCTCCGCTATGGGACAATAGTTAGAAAGGAATATCCCAATGAACACTTCCCGCAAACTTCGCCGTCGCGCCGGCTTTACGCTGGTGGAACTGCTGCTGGTGATTGCCATCCTCGGCATCCTCGGCACCGTGGTGGTGGTCAACTTTGGTGGCGAGAGCGACAAGGCGCGCCGGACCGCCACGCTCACCTCCATCGGCGCCATCAACCAGGCTATCCAGATCTACAAGATGAACGTTGGCCGCTACCCCAAGAGCCTCGACGACCTGACCGTGGGCATCAATGATGACGAACCGCTCCTGAAGGCCGACTCGCTCAACGACGCCTGGGGGATGCCCTTCACGTTCACGCTCGACGGCAAGAAGTACACCATCCGCTCGGCCGGTGCCGACGGTGTCGAGGGCACGGAAGACGACCTCACCAACTGAGGTACGGCGATGGACGCGCAGAGCAAAGCGGCCGCTGTGGAGACGGTGACCCTGACCGTGGCCGGTGAAGCCCCTAGGCAGGTGCCGCGCGGGACGCAGTTGGGGGCGGAATTGCCGAGCCAGGTGGGCGGTCTGCCGGTGTTGGCCGCGTTGGTGAACAACGATGTGGCGCCCCTGGATATGCCCCTCTTGGTCAATGCACAGGTGAAACCGCTGACCTTGGCCGACGAAGAGGGCTGGCAGGTCTACCGGCGGACGCTCTGCTTTCTGGTGGCCAAGGTGCTGCACAGCGACTTCCCCGGGGTGGATTGCCGCGTGCGCCAGAGCTTCGGCCACAACGCGCTCTACTGGACCTGGGAGGTGGGGGCCGGCGAGCGTGATGCCAAGGTGGCCGCGTTGCGTGCCGGGGTGGCGCGGTTGATTGCCGCCGATGAGCCCATCCACCACCAGCTCTTCGCTTATGCCGACATCCTCGAGCGCTTCCAAGCCGGCGGGCAGATGGACAAGGTCAACCTCTTGGCCCACCGCAACCCGCCCTACCTGGCCTTGGCCACCTGCGGCGACTTCTACGACCTGCCGCAGGGGGTGATGGCCACGCGCACCGGGGTGCTGCGTCTCTTTGACCTGGTACCGTTGCAGGAGGGCTTCGTCCTCGAGTTCCCCAGCGTCAAGACGCCCACCGAGCTCGACCCGATGCCGCCCTACGACTTCCTCTTTGAGGTCTACGCCGAGCACCTGCGCTGGGGCGAGATCATCGGCATCCGCAACGCGGGCGAGCTCAATGCCGCCATTGCCGATGGCTCGGTGCTCGACGTGATTAACACCGTCGAGGCGCTACACGAGCGGCGCCTGGCCTCGCTGGCCGACCGCGTGGCCTCCAAGATTCCGCGGCCGCATGTGGTGTTGGTGGCCGGGCCGAGCTCGGCGGGCAAGACAACCTTTGCGATGCGCCTGTGCACCCACCTGCGCGTCCTGGGCCTCAAACCCACGCTCATTTCCACCGACAACTACTTTGTGGGCGACGCGCGCAACCCGCGCGATGAGCACGGCAACCTCGACTACGAACACCTCGACGCGGTGGACCGTCCGCGCCTCAATGCCGACATCCTACGGCTGCTCAAGGGCGAGACCATCCCGCTGCGCAAGTTCAACTTCATCCAGCACGAGCCCTACGACTCCGACGAGACCCTCTCGCTCGACCCGGGGCTCGGCGTGCTGGTCATCGAGGGCATCCACTCCCTCAACCCCGACCTGACCCCCGAGATCCCGCGCGGCGAGAAGTTCCTCATCTACGTCAACGCCCTCACGCAGCTGGCCATCGACAGCAACAACCGCATCTCCACCATCGACAACCGCCTCCTGCGCCGCCTCGTGCGCGATGGGCAGTTCCGCGGCCGCTCGCCGCGCGAGACCCTCCGCCTCTGGCCGAGCGTGCGCGCCGGGGAGGAGAAGTGGATCTTCCCCTTCCAGCACTTTGCCGACGCGGTCTTCAACACGGCCCTCGACTACGAGATCCCCGTCCTCAAGACCCTTGCCGGGCCGTTGCTCAACCAGATTAAGCCCTTCCACCCCGAGTTCGTCCTCGCCCGCCGCCTCTCCTGCTTCCTGCAGAACTTCTCGGCGATGCCGATGGCCGATGTGCCCACCAACTCCATCCTCCGCGAATACCTCGGCGAAAGCCGCCTGAGGTACCAATCCTAGCGCCGCAAATCAGGGAGATACGCCATGTCCGAACCCATCATCGGCCGCCTCGTCGCCGGCGAAGAGAGCCAGGTCCGCAAAGCCTACGAAGCCTTTGAGGTCCAGCCCGTCACCGACCGCCGCCTGACCGACAACCTCGCCCCCTACGGTCTGGAGGAGACCACCCTGGAAGGCTCAGCCAGCGCCGAGGGCGTGGGCACCTTCGAGAAGCGCAAGAACGCCGTCCTCACCTTCGGCCCCTCCACCGTGCCGGGCTGGTGGATCCACCGCACCGACCTCAAGGAGCAGCTCGATGTCAAGGTCTCGGTGCGCAATGTGTGGACGAGCGCCCGCAACATCGTTCTGCGCGCCGGCTCGCCCCACAACTACCTGCGCATGGTCGAGCACATCATCGCCCTGCGCCTCGGCCTGGGGGTCGACAACGTCCGCCTCTCCATCGCCGGCGGCGACCCGCCCCTCTTCGACCGCTCGAGCCTAGACCTGGTGGAAGCCGTGCAGAAGGCCCGCATCATCCCCACTGGCCGCCCGGCGCGCTACGTCACGGTCAAGGAGCCGGTCACCATCGGCGGCACGCGCGGCGACTTCGTCACCCTCCTCCCGGCCGAGGGCAAGGACCGCCGGATGCACCTGGACGTGGCCATCGCCTGGAACACCGTCATCGGCGAGCAGCGTATTCAGGTGGACCTCTCCCCCGAGACCTTCACCTATGGCGCCGGGGCGCGCACGAACGCCACTCAGTCGCAATACCTGATGTCCAAGACCGTTGGCAAGCTCTTTGCCGATGTCCGCCACATGGGCTACACCAAGGATAACATCCTCATCCACGGCAAGAAGGGCTTCATCACCACTCCGCGCCCGGAGTTTGACCTGGGCGATGGCCGCAGCGCCGAGCCGATCTGGCACCGGACGATGATGGACCTGGTGGCCGCCATCGCGCTCATCGACCGAGGCCGCTTCGTTGGCACGGTGAAGTCCTACCGCGCCGGCCACACCCTCGATGTGCGCCTGATGACCCTGCTCTATATGCTCGATTTGCTCGAAGTGCTTGATTAAGGAGGAACCACAATGGCACAGAAGACCGTTCTCTGGTGGGGCCGCTTCGACCCGAACTACTCCCGCAACCGCGTCTACATCGCCCTCTTCAAGGAGTTGGGCTGGACCGTGCAGGCCTTCCAGGTAAAGTGGTGCTGCGCGTTGGGTGACCTGGAGTTCTCCTTCCGCGGCCCCAAGGACCTGAAGCCCGACCTCGTCTGGGTGCCGGTGGCGCGCCAGCGCGATGCTGCCGCCGCCTGCCGCTGGGCCCATAAGCACAACATTCCCGTGGCCTTCGACCCGATGATCTCGGCCTGGGACAAGAAGGTGCTCGAGCAGATGAAGTGGAAAGCCGAGGAGCCCCGCGCCAAGCGCCTGCTCGCCTGGGAGACCGAGCTCTTCAACCGAGTCGACCGCCTCCTCTGCGACACCTCCTGCCACGCCGACTTCTTCCACGAGCACATGAAGGTCCCCCGCGAGAAGCTGCGCGTCCTCTTCACCGGTACCGACGAAAAGGTCTTCAAGCCCGCCGCCGAGGGCGAGGACCCGCCGCACGACCCCGCCGCGCCCCTGCGCATCCTCTACCACGGGGCTTATCTCCCCCTGCACGGCACCGAGTTCATCGTCGAGGCCGCCCGGCGCACGCAGCACCTGAACATCCACTGGGACTTCCTGGGCTGGGGTGCCTACAAGGCCGCCACCGAGGCCAAGGCCAAGGGCATCACCAACATCACCTTCCTGGAGAAGGTCCCCTACGTGGAGGTCCCCCGCGTCATCCGCACGGCCGACATCGTCCTGGGCGTCTTCGGCACCACGGAGAAGGCCTCGCGCGTCATCGGCAACAAGGTCTACGAGGCGATGGCCTGCTGCCGCCCGGTCATCAACGAGTTCTGCACCGGCTATCCGCCCGCAGCCAAGGAGTGTTCGGCCATCACCTTCATCCCGCCGGGCGACCCGCAGGCCCTTGTCGAGGCCGTCACCCCCTGGATTGACAAGCGCGAGGAGCTCCTGGCCCAGCGCGCCATCGCCCGCGACTTCTTTGAGAAGCACCTCTCAATGAACGTCATCCGCAAGCAGCTCGCCGACATCCTCGCCGAACTCGTCTAATCAACTGGCTGGAGGGGCTGGCGCCCGAGGCCATTGCGCCCGGCCAGCCCCCGCTCGCCTATCCATCGCGGCACGCGCCCTGTCGAGTGTCGACTGTCGACTCGTTTCCCTTCTCCCCGAAAGGACTCCCACGATGAAGCGCCTCCTTGCCCTCGTTGCCCTCTTCCTGCTGCTGTTCCCCCTCCGCGCCGAGGAGCCCATCAACCTCTGGCCCTTCTATCTGCGCGAGAACGCTGAAACGCATATCGCCTGGCCGCTCATCAAGTCCGCCCCCGACGAGCTGGCCCTCCACCCGGCCTACTGGCGCACCGCCACCACCCACCGCTTCGCCTACCTTCTCTCCCTCGACTTCGCTCAGCGCGAGTACGCCTTCTATCCCTTCTTCTACTCCGCGCCCGAGGGCTGGCTCTCGCCCTTGGGCGGCACCGGCGGCATCGACAACCGCAGTCGCTGGTGGTACGCCCTCACCGTCGGCACCCATCGCGCCTTCACCACCCTCCCCAATGGCGAAACGCGCCCCGAGCTCTTCCGCAACTGGTTCCTCCCCTTCTGGTTCTACACCGGCGCCGAGGACTATTTTGAGCTCTGGACCCCGCTCTCCTACCGCGAACGCTGGGATGACGACAAGTGGCCCGTCTCCAGAGTCTATATCGGCCCCTTTGGTCTTCCCTTGCCCTACTTCTATCAGCGCAGGGCCGCCGATCGCGAATGGCGCCTCTTTCCCCTGATTTACAGCTCGCACGAGGATTACATCACCCGCCCTGACGGCACCCATCCCGAGCCCTTCGCACCGAAGCGCGACGCCTTCTTCCTCGCCGTCGGCCTCGTCTATCACAGTCGCCACGCGCGCTCGCTCCCCCTCGATCGCCCCCTCCCGACCGACATTCTCAA
>CAMGJH010000065.1 GCA_946056345.1 uncultured Lentisphaeraceae bacterium
GCCGAAGTGCCCGGAGGGCGCTTCGGCCGGGGTGGAGCGCACTGCGCTCCCGAGGGGTGCGGGGGCGAGGAGCCCCCACGGCGAGGTTACCGTGCGGCGCGTGCGCGCGGGAGGGGGGTTGCAAGCGCGGGGGAAGAGAATGTGATATGCTGTAAGCACGATGAAAACGATTGAAGAGCGTTTTACGGTGGCGTATAGCTACCCGGTGATCTTTTGTCGAGACCTTTTTGCGGAGGGCTCGGAGCTGTTGTGCGAGGTGCTGAATCGCGAGGGGGGGGCGGGGCCGAAGCGGGTGGTGGTGGTGATGGATCGGGGGGTGGAACGTGCGCAGCCAGAGCTGGCGGGGAAGGTGACGGCGTGGTTGGTGGCCCATCGGCGGGAGGTGGAGTTGGTCTCGCCCATTGAGTATGTGGCGGGAGGCGAGTTTTCCAAGAAGCAGGATGGCGTGGTCGAGCGCTTGGTGAAGGTGGCCTATCAGACGCATTTGGGGCGGCAGGATGCCTTTGTGGTGATTGGCGGGGGGGCGGTGCAGGATGTGGTGGGGTTCGCTGCCGCTCAGATTCACCGGGGGTGCCGGGTGGTGCGGGTGAATACCACCACGCTCTCGCAGGCGGATGCGGGGGTGGGGGTGAAGAATGGGGTGGATTATGCTGCGGCGAAGAACTTTCTGGGGACCTTTGCCCCGCCTTTTGCGGTGATTAATGACGAGTTGTTCTTGCCGACGCTCTCGGACCGTGATTGGCGCAATGGGATTGCCGAGGCGGTGAAGGTGGCGGTGATTAAGGATGCGGCTTTCTTGGGGTGGCTGGCGGAGCGGGCCGAGGCGTTGCGCCTGCGAGAGTTGCCGGCGATGGCAGAGTTGGTGGAGCGGACGGCGGCGCTACATTTGGCGCATATCGCGGCGAGTGGGGATGCCTTTGAGCGGAGTAGCACGCGGCCGTTGGACTTTGGCCATTGGAGCGCGCACCGGCTGGAGGCGATGACGTGCTATCAGCTTTCGCACGGGGAGGCGGTGGCGATTGGGATTGCGCTGGATATGGTCTATGCTTCGCTGTTGGGGTTGGTGACGCCGGTGGAGAGTGCGCGGGTGGTGGCGCTGCTGCAGGCCTGCGGGCTGCGGGTGTGGTGTCCGGAGCTGGCGCTGCGGGGGGCGGATGGTCACCTGGCGGTGCTGGAGGGGTTGCGGCAGTTCCGCGAGCATTTGGGCGGGGAGCTGTGCGTGACGTTGCCGCAGGGGTTGGGCGCGAAGACCGAAGTGCACGAGATGGATGAGCAGTTGATTGAGAAGGCGGTGGCGTTGCTGCGCGAGCGCTATGCCTAAGTAAAGGAGCAGAGCAAATGAGCGAGACGGGAATTGAAGCGGAGGCGTTGGCGGGGGCGGTCTGCCCGGCGTGTGGCGCGGCCTTTGGCGGGGGCGAGAAGCCGCTCTCGCAGGTGACGTGCTCAGCGTGCGGGGCGCAGGTGATGGTGCCGGGGAAGTTGGGGCAGTATCGGCTGGTGCGGCTGATCGGCGCCGGCGGGATGGGCGCGGTCTATGAGGGCTTCGATGACGGACTGCAGCGGAAGGTGGCGGTCAAGGTTATCTTGCGCGAGAAGGCGGCCGAGGATCCCTCCTTCATCGAGAGTTTCCGGCACGAGGCGCAGGCCGCGGCCAAGCTCAACAGCACGAACATCGTGGGGGTCTACGCCTTCGGCGAGGTGGCCGCGCAGCCCTATTTGGTGATGGAGCTGGTGCAGCCGAGCTCGCTCGATCGGCTGATGAACGATGGGCCGGTGAACGCGATGACCGTGCTGGACGTGGGGCGGCAGATTGCCCAGGGGCTGCGCGCCGCCGCCGAGCAGGGCTTGGTCCATGGCGACGTGAAGCCCGAGAATATCTTGATTAACGAGGCGCACGAGGCGAAATTGGCCGACTTTGGCATCGCCGCGCTCGCCGGGGCGAAGGCCGCCGCGAATAACGAGGTCTGGGGCACGCCCTACTATATCGCCCCCGAGACGCTGCGCCGGCAGAAGGTGGACCTGCGCGCGGATATCTATTCGCTGGGCGCCACGCTCTATCACGCCATTGCCGGGGTGCCGCCCTTCGAGGGGGCCGACGCGGTGGAGGTGATGAAGGGGCGGCTCCTGGGCCCGGCCAAACCGTTGACGGAGGTGGCACCGAGCTGCCCGGAGGCGGTCTCCAAGATTATTATGCGGATGCTCGAGGCCGAGCCGATTCGCCGTTATCCGAACTACGAGTCGCTGCTGGCGGATATCGAGAAGGTGGCACCGGCTTCGCGCGGCCACGTGGGCGGCAAGAAGATTACCATCAAGGGCAAGACCCAGGCCATTAAGAGCACCACCGGGCCCTCGCGGCCGATGGAGCGCGTCGAGAACCCCAACGCGCCGCTCTTCCCCGAGAAGAAGGGGCTGAGCAAGGGCGCGCTCATCGGCATCATCTCCGGGGCGGCGGTGCTGCTGCTGGCGGTGATTGGCGGGGCGATTGCGGTGATAGCCTCCTCGGCCAAGGGGGAGGCACCGGGCGAGGTGGGGCCCGACCCTGCGGCGTTGGAGGCCGAAGCGGCTGCCAACGCTGCCGCCCAGGCCAAGCAGCTGCTCGCGACCGCCCGCGCAACGCTCGCCGACGCTACGGACAAAGCAGCGAAGGTGGCGCAGGAGGCGAAGTCCAACGCCGCCACGGCTAAGGCCATCGTTCGGCAGCTGACCCAGCAGGCCAAGCGCGCGGTGCTACCCGACCAGGTGGCGTGGCTCGAGCCGGTCTCGGGCGAGGAGCCGGCCCCGAGTGAGCTGCTCAAGAAGCTCCAGGAGGCCTTTGGCCACCAGGCAACGCTCGAGGCCGCCGCCAAGCAGGCCGAGGCGCTGCGCATCAAGGTCGATGGTCTGGCCGCCGCTGAGCCCGAGACACCCGAGGCTGCCGACGCGGCTGCGCAGGAGGCCACCGGCGCGTTGGAGGCGTGGGCCGCTTCGCCCGAAGCGAAAGGGGCGACAACGGCGCTCGCGGCGCTCAAGTCGATGCAGAATGCGTGGAAGCGGACGGTCGACCAAGGGCGCGTGGAGATGGAGGCCACAGTGGCCAAGCGTCAGGCCGAGGAGAAGGCTGCGAAGGCGGCCGCCGCGGCTGCGGCCGAGGCCGAGCGCAAGCAGCAGGAGATGGAGGCCGAGGTGACCGCTGTGGCGCAGGCCGAGGTGGCCATCGGCGAGGAGCTCGACCGCTTCCTGCCCGAGGCGGCAGCAACGGCCTTCAAGGCCAAGACCGCCCGCTACCAGAGCGCTCAGGCGAAGGCAGCCGCGGAAACGGCGCTCGCCCGGATTGCCGTCTATACGCGGCTGAAGGCGTGGATCATTCGCGAGGCCGGCGTGGGGAACTTGGCCGGCTACGGGATTGTGGCGGCTGACGCACACGGCATCACCCTCAAAGGTCAGGCTCAGCCGTTGCAGTGGAAGGACTTTGTGGGCAACCAGCAGAAGCTGGCGGTGCGGCTCTTTACCGGGCTGATTGCTAGCGACGTGGGCGCGCGGGCGTTGAAGGCCTCGGAGCGGGCGGACCTGGCGGTGGGGGCCATCGTCTTCACGCGGCGGTATATCGGCGAAGAGGCCATCGGCAAATCGAAGGCGCTGCGCGAGATGATTGAGAAGCTCGAGGCGTTGGCCGAGGCGTTGCCCGGCGCGAAGGCGGATCTGGAGCTCTTTGAGAGCGCGGAGTAGCCGCACGGCCGCATGAAACGCGCGCTGCTCTTTCTCTTGGCCCTCGTGGGGCTGCCGCTGGTATGGGCGCTGGGCGTGGCCTTTCTGGAGGGGTTGGCGGCGGGCACCTTCGAGGGGCCCCTCGTCACGCCGGGGCGGCTGGGCTTCCTGGCCGGGGCGCTGGCGATGGTGGCGCTCTACCAGTGGAAGGGGCGCGCGCTGCAGGTGCTCTATGTCTTCGCCCACGAGATGACGCACGCGGCGGTGGGGCTTCTCTTCCTCGCGCGCATCCACCGGGTGGAGGTCTCGCAGCGCGGCGGCTTTGTCCAGCTCGATAAGCAAAACCTGGCCATCACCCTCGCGCCCTACTGCGTGCCCTTCTACCTCCTCCTCGCCCTCGGGCTCTGCGCGCTGGTCACCCTCTTTGCGCCGGAGGCCCTCCCCTTCTGGCTCTGGAGCGCGCTCTTCGGCCTCTGCACCCTCTTCCACATCCTCTACACCATCGACGCGCTCCTCACCGTCTCCCAGCCCGACGTCCAGCTCTACGGCCGCCTCTTCTCCTACTGGTTCATCCTCTGCACCAACCTCTTCTTCGCCTCTCTGGCCCTCCCGCTCTCCGGGCAGGTTCCCTTCCCCGAGCAAGCCCGCCGTCTCCTCCACGCCACCACCGGCACCTACCGCGCCCTCATCGCCCTGGTGCCCCACGCCGAACGCCTATGAACCTCGTTGGACAACTCTACGACCTGCTCCTCTCCTCCACCAACACCGTCGCCTTCACCGGCGCAGGTGTCTCCACCGCCAGCGGCATCCGCGACTTCCGCGGCAAAAACGGCATCTACCGCGACACCTTCCGCGGCTACCACGTCGAAGAACTCTTCGGTATCGACCTCTTCCGCAGCGACCCCTCCCTCTTCTACACCTGGTCGCGCGACTTCGTCTACGCCCAAGATGCCTTCCACCCCTGCACCGTCCACAACCTCCTCGCCCGCCTCGAGCGCCTCGGCCTCCTCCGCGCCATCGTCACCCAGAACATCGACCGCCTCCACACCCTCGCCGGCTCCCAAACCGTCTGGGAGGTCCACGGCTCGGCCCAATGGCACCACTGCCTCGACTGCGGCCGCGCCGCCCCCTACGCCGACATCGCCCCCATCGTCCGCGCCGGCCAACTCCCCCGCTGCCCCTGCGGCGGCATCTTTAAGCCCGACATCGTCTTCTACGGAGAACCCCTCCCCGAAGAGACCTTCCAAAGCGCGATGACCGCCTGCCAGCAGGCCGACCTCCTCCTCGTCCTCGGCTCCTCCCTCACCGTCTACCCCGCCGCCGCCCTCCCCGAAGAGGCCTACCGCTGCGGCGCGCGTATCGTCATCATCAACGACGCCCCCACCTCCCTCGACCCCCGCGCCATCCTCCGCCTCTCCGACCTCACCACCACCTTCGTCGAACTCGCTACGCTCGTAGCTAACAGCTAACAGCTAACAACTCTCTCCCCATGCTCACCCTCTCCCTCACCCGCCACCCGCACGCCCGCAAGGAACTCCTTCTCGGCAAAACCCTCCGCGTCGTCTCCCGCAGCGGCCTCAACCCCACCGAACGCGCCCTTATCGACCTCCTCCCCGAGCTCGGCCCCGAGCCCCTCCAAAGCCCCCTCTTCCTCGGCGGCCGCACCGGCGCCCTCGCAATGGCCGCCTGGCTCCGCGGCCAGACCCAAGGCCGCGTCACCCTCCATACCCTCGATGCACACACCGCCGACACCCTCGCGCGCAACCTCACCGAGAACAACGCCCCCCGCTGGTGCGAAGGTGCCGCCGCCGGCTTCGCCGTCGAAACCGGGCTCGACCTCAGCGCCTACGCCAGCCCAGGCGCCACCGCCTTCTGGCAGATGACCCGCAGCGACGGCACCGCCGAGCTCCACCTCTGGCTCCTCGAGCAACTCACCACCGAGGGCGCCTTCGCGCAGATCGTCATCGCCGCTGAAGAGCTCAACCCCACCTTCCTCGAACGCTTCCGCAAGGCCTGCCCCAAGCTCAAGCTCCGCAAAACCAAGGAGCTCACCCTCCTCATCGGCACCGTCTCCAAACCCCTTCCCGCCGATAAGCGCCCCAACCACCGCGCCACCTTCCAAGTCTCCCTCAAAGGCCACGACCCCATCACCCTCGAAACCCTCCCCGGATGCTTCTGCCACCGCCGCGCCGATATGGGCGGCCTCGCCCTCACCGAAGTCGTCGCAGAACTCGTCGCCTTCGACCCTGGCGACCGCGTGATGGACCTCGGTTGCGGCTGCGGGATGGACGGCCTCCTCCTCGCCACCGCCTTCCCCGAAAAGAAACTCCGCATCGACTACCAAGACTCCGCCGCCCCCCCCCCCCACGCCACCCCCCCCCACCCCCCCCGCCCCCCCCCCCCCCGCCCCCCCTTCTGCTCCGCCGACGGCCAAGGCGACCCCAACGCCTACGACCTCCTCCTCGCCAACCCCCCCTACTTCGGCGACTGGCGCATCGCCGAGTTCTTCATCCAAACCGCCCACCGCCTCCTCAAACGCGGCGGCCTCATCGCCTTCGTCTCCAAACGCGAAACCAAGCCCGCCGAACTCCTCCAAGCCGCCAACTTCGCCCTCCTCTCCGCCACCCCCCGCCGCGGATACACCATCCTCCTTGCCCAGAAAAAGTGAACGGTGAGAGGTGAACGGCGGACGAGGTGCAGGCCCCCGGCCCGCGTCTCCCCCACTCCGTTGCCCGCTCTGACGGCCGCCGTCCCCGGCGGCCTTGGGTGCCCTT
>CAMGJH010000066.1 GCA_946056345.1 uncultured Lentisphaeraceae bacterium
CCACTCTTAAGCTCGACTTCCTTGACAAGGGTCGCAAATATGAGGCTGTCATATAGGCCATCCGCCCCGGGTTCGAGGTCGACCCGGGGCGGCGCAAAAAAGTGCTTGCATTCCCGTTTGGGCTGTGCTACACTGTGCGCCATTCCTTTCCTGGGGGTATAGCTCAGTTGGTAGAGCGTTTGAATGGCATTCAAAAGGTCAGGAGTTCGACTCTCCTTACCTCCACCATAAAAAGGGAAGCGACACAAGGCAAAAAGGCGAGCGTTGGCTCGCCTTTTTTGTTGCCCTCGCTTGGAACGCAAGCACGCGCGCACCGCGCCCGCACCCGGTCGGGGGAAAAGAAAAAGCCCCGTTCACCGCATTGGGTGCCCAGGGCTGAGGAGGTTGTGGTGCCGGAAAGGGGAGTCGAACCCCTACGCCTTGCGGCTGCGGATTTTAAGTCCGCTGTGTCTGCCATTCCACCATTCCGGCGAAAGGGGTTAGAGGTGCTCTTCGATGCCGCGGAAGCGGACGTTGAGTTCGTGGAGGGGAGCGAGGAGCTTGCCGAGGGGCAAATCCTTGGTGAGGTCGGCGAAGGCGTTGACGTCCTTGGGGAAGCACTTGCCGCCGTAGCCGAACTTGCCGTCGGGACCGGGGACTTGGGTGTGGGTTTCGTTGATGTAGCCCGAGAGGAGGCAGCCGGTGTGGACGTTAGCGAAGTCGGCGCCCATGCGGCGGCAGTAGTCGGCCACGGCGTTGAAGTAGGTGACCTTGAGGGCGCCGAAGACGTTGTGGGCGTACTTGGTGATCTCGGCCTCGAGGGAGGTCATGCGGCAGAACTTCTTGCCCTTGAAGATCTTGGAGAGGAGGTCAATCTCGCCGGTGAAGACCATGGGTTGGTTCTGGAAGTCTTCGATGTAGGTGCGCTCAGTGAGGAACTCGGGCATGAAGTAGACGGGGTGGCCGGTCTCTTGGGTGAGGCGCGCGGAGGTGCCCGGGAGGATGGTGGTGCGGACGAAGACGGGCTTGCCGGCGGGCAGGGCGCAGATGAGCTGCTTCATCAGGGTGAGGTCCTGCGTGCCGTCGTCTTCGGTGGGGACGTGGATTTGGAGGAAGTAGACATCTGCGCCGGAGAGGTCGTCGTTCATTCCCTTGGGGGGGTCACTGACGAGCACCTTGACGGCGGGGTTGTTCCGTTCGAGCCAGATTTTCAGAGCGCTGCCGATAAAGCCGCAGCCGATAATGCCAACCGTAATTGAGTCCATCGCAAGTATCCTTGAGTTGCCATCAAAACGCCGCCATAATATAGGCTTACGCAGGAAAAGTCAACCTGGGGGGTGTGCAACATGCACACGTGCGCGCGCATTGTGGTATAGTGATGGTATGAAGTTTTCAAGCAAGTTGATTGTTCGGAAGGTGCTGCTGGCGGCAGTGGTCGGGGTGGCGGTGTTGCTTTTGGGGGATGTCTTTCAGCGGTGGACGCGGCCACGGGCGGAGGAGGTGCTGGCGCAGTTGCACGCCGAGAAGGTGATGGTGCAGAGCCTGACGGTGAATGGGCGCGCGTTGGTGGCCGAGTTGTGGCGGCTGCCGGAGACCTCGAGCGCGGCACCGTTGCGTAAGGCCGGGGGCAAGGCGTTGGTGGTGGGGAAGTTGGTCTACCTCTTTCAAGGCGATGAGCTGACGCAAGCGCGCGGGGCGTGCACCTATCCGCAGGACTTCCCGGCGCTGGCGATGGCGTGTGACTACGTGGTGGAGGCGGGGCTGGCGCAGTATGTGACGGGGCGGACGCGGTCGCTACCCGAGGCGGTCTCGGGTGAACTGGCGGCCTCGGCGCAGGCGGCGGGGTGGGAGGCCGTTGGGGCCGGGGTGTGGAAGCGCGGGGGCGAGGTGTTGGTGGCGCAGATTTCCGAGCGCGAGCAAGAGACCTACGTGGCGCTGATGAAGACGAAGGAGCAGTGAGATGAAGCAGAAGATTGTCTTGGCGGCTGCGGTGGTGGCGGGGCTGTTGGCGGCCTTTCTGACGGGGTCGTATATCAGCTCGCGCGAACGGGCGTTGCAGGCGGAGAAGGAGGCCTTCAATCGGCGCAACCGCCTGGTGGAGGCGGTGGTGCTCTCCAAGTCGCTCCCCGCAGGGGCGAAGTTGACGATGGAGGACCTGGGGGTGATGGAGTTCCCGGAGCGGGCGCTGCGCGAGCAGTCGATTCGTCCGGATGGGAACATCGCGTTGCGCCTGGTGGGGCGGCGTTTGGCGGTGGGGGTCTCGGCCCGGCAGCCGCTGATGTGGAGCGATATTGAGGGCGGCGCGCCGGACGATCGCGGCCTTTCAGGGCTGCTGCGTCCGAAGATGCGCGCGCTCTCCATCTCGGTTTCAAGTGTAGCAAGCGTGACGAATATGGTGCGGCCGACCGACCACGTGGACGTGTTGGGGACCTTTACGCTGCCGAGCAAGCAGGTGGAAGGGGCCACGGAGCTCGTCACGATGACCATCTTGCAGGATGTCCTGGTGCTGGCCACCGGACAGGAGACGGCGAGCACCTACCGCGGCGGGCGGGTGAACTACTCGCAGGTCACCCTGGAGGTCTCTCCGCACGAAGCAGAGGTGCTCACCTTTGCCGAGCAGATGCGCGGGCGCCTCACCCTCACCCTGCGCAACCCTGAGGACCTTCACTACGAGAAGGAGCTGCCGCAGGTGGACTTCGCGCGTATTCGCCAGACCCTCGAAGGGATGAACGAACGCCGGCAGAAGGATATTCTGCATAAGCGCTAAGCGGCTATGAACTACCAAATCACCATCGCCATTCCCGGCCAGGCCGTGCGGCAGATCGTCTTCCCCTGCGGCGCCTACCTGGTCGGGCGCGGGCTCGATTGTCCCTTGCACCTGGAGGACGGCAGCGTCAGCGAGTTGCACGCCAAGCTCATCCTCACGCCCACCAATGTCTGGATTGAGGACCTAGGCTCCTCGAACGGCACGATGGTCAATGCCGTGCCCATCCGCGAGCCACGGCTGCTGGACGACCGGGCCGTCGTGACCGTGGGCAGCACCGTCTTCCGCGTTTCGCCCGCCGCCCAAGCGCCGGCTCCCGCCCCTACTCCGGCCCCGGCGGCCCCCGCCTCCGCGCCGATGGCCGAGCCGCCCCCGCCGCCCAAGCCGCTCCCCGAGGAGAAACCCGACCCGCTCGCAGCCGTCCGCGCCGAGGTCAAGGCCCAAATCCACGCCGAGCTGGTCAAGCGGCTCGACCTCAAGCGCCTGGCCACCAGTTCGCTCTCGGCCGAGGCGCTCGGCGCGCGCGTCCGCGAGACGCTCCAGGCCATCATTGCCGAAGTAACCGCGCGCCGCGCCCTGCCGGCGGGGTTGGATGCGCAGGCGTTGGAGGAGGAGCTCTATAACGAGTCGGTCCGCCTAGGGCCGATCGAGACCTTCCTGGCAGACGAGAGCGTCACGGAGATTATGGTCAACGGCCCCCGGCAAGTCTACGTGGAGCGCCACGGCAAGCTCGAGCGCTCCCCGCTCACCTTTATGGACGAGGCGAGCGTGATGGCGGTCATCGAGCGCATCGTCTCCCCCCTCGGCCGGCGTATCGACGAGAGCCAGCCCTACGTCGATGCCCGCTTGGCCGACGGCTCGCGCGTCAACGCCATCATCCCGCCCCTCTCGCTCATCGGCCCGTGCATTACCATCCGCAAGTTCGCCAAGCGCGTCCTGACGGTGGAGGACTTCATCCGCTTTGGCACCTGGACGCAGGCGATGGCCGACTTCCTGAAGGTCTGCGTGCTCCTGCGCAAGAACATCATCGTGGCCGGCGGCACGGGGTCGGGCAAGACCACGCTGCTGAATGTCCTCTCGGGCTTCATTCCGCCGAGCGACCGCATTCTCACCATCGAGGATGCCGCCGAACTGCGCCTCAACCAGCCCCACGTGGTCCGCCTGGAAGCCCGCCCGCCGAACATCGAAGGGCGCGGCGCGGTGACCATTCGCGATTTGGTGCGCAATGCGCTGCGTATGCGGCCGGACCGCATCATCGTGGGCGAATGCCGCGGCGGGGAGAGCCTGGACATGCTCCAAGCGATGAATACCGGCCACGATGGCTCGCTGACCACCGTCCACGCCAACTCGCCGCGCGATGTCATCAGCCGCTTGGAGACGATGGTGCTGATGTCGGGCGTGGAGCTGCCCAGCCGGGCCATCCGCGAGCAGATTGCCTCGGCCGTCGACCTGGTGGTGCAGGAAGCGCGCCTCGCGGATGGCTCGCGCCGCATCGTCTCGGTCACGGAGGTGATGGGGATGGAGGGAACGCAGATTGTGATGCAGGAACTCTTCACCTTCCGCCAGCGCGGGGTCGACCCCCAGGGCCGTATCTTGGGCGACCTGGTGGCCACCGGCACGATGCCCTCCTTCTACGACACGCTCTCCTCGCGCGGGCTGAGCCTCGATCCGGCCCTCTTTGCGGCCGAGGGCGAAGGGCTGCGCCAATGATCTTTACCTGCACGCTTATCCTGGCCGCCCTGGCCGCCGGCACCCTCACCTGGGGCCTGGCAGCCGCCTTCGCCGAGGGCGCCTCGGCCGCCGCCGGCACCTACGAGCGCGAGATGACCCAGTCGCTCGAGGCCATGTTCCTCTTCGTGCCGGCCAAGCGGTTGGTGGACTTGGGGTGGATGGCGGCGGCGTTCGTCTTTCTGCTGGCGATGTTGCCCTTCTGCCGCCTGGAGCCGGTGTGGGTGGTGCCCGCCGGGCTCTGTGTGGCAACTTCGCTCGCCTCGGGGGCCTTCTTCCTGCCGCGCCTGGTGGTGCACCACCTGCGCGCCCGCCGCCTCGAGCGCTTCAACCTCCAGCTCCTCGAGGCGCTCCCGACGATGGCCAACGCCCTGCGCGCCGGCTTCTCCATCAATCAAGCCTTCGACTCCGTGGCGCAGGGCACCTCCGGCCCCATCCAGCAGGAGATCTCCCTGATGCTCCACCAGATGCAGGTGGGCGTCTCCTTCTCCGATGCCCTCGCCGAGCTCGACCGCCGCGTCGGCAGCGAAGACCTCACCCTCGTCTGCACCGCCATCGACATCGCCCGCCGCTCCGGCGGCAACCTCACCGAAATCTTCGAGACCATTGCCCAGACCATCCGCGCCCGGCTGCGCATCGCCCAGCACGTCAAGTCCCTGACCGCCCAGGGCCGCCTGCAAGGGCTCATCATCGGCGCGATGCCCTTCCTCCTGGCCGGCGGGCTGGCCATCTTTAAGCCCAAGCTGATGCTCCCGTTCATCTGCTCGCTCCCCGGCGCGCTCACCCTCCTGGCCGTTTGTGCCCTCGTCGCGCTCGGCGGCTGGATGATCCGCAAGATTGTCACCATCGACGTGTAGCCCGCTATGCTCCTCTTCTGGTCCGCCCTCTTCCTGTGGGCCGCGAGCACCGCGGCACTCACCTGGTACATCCTCTTCTACGCCACGCGCGTCACCTGCGTCACCCTCGCCGACGGCCGCGCCCAGCTCCGGAGCCTACCCCTCCCCTTCCGCCTCCTGCTCCCCTTCACGCAGAACCTCGACCCCCTCCTCCGCCGCGAGAGCTTCGCCCAAGCCGCCGCCTCCGCCGCCTGGCAGCTCACCGCCGCCGGCTACGACGGCCTCCTCACCGGCCGCGAGTTCGTGGCCCTTAAGCTCCTCCTCCCCCTCACCGCCGCGCTTCTCCTCGCGCTCCTCTTTATTCCCCTGGGCTTCGACGCCACGCTCCCCTGGCTCTTCGGCACCCTCCTGGCGTGGATGTGGCCGCTCCACTGGCTCCGCCGCGAACGCGCCCGCCGCGCCAAAACCATCCTCCGCGCCCTCCCCTTCGTCCTCGACCTCCTCACCCTCTCGGTCGAAGCCGGGATGGACTTCATCGGTGCCATCCAGCGCAACTGCTCAATGCGCAAGCCCGACCCCCTCAACGAGGAACTCCTGCGCATGCAGCGCGAAATCCAAATCGGCACCACCCGCAAGGTCGCCCTCGCCAACCTTGCCGACCGCGTCCGCATCCCCCAGGTCCGCACCCTCGCCAACGCCCTCATCCAGGCCGACGAACTGGGCGTCTCCATCGGCACCATCCTGCGCATCCAGGCCGAGCAGCTCCGCCAAGACCGCTTCGAGCGCGCCGAAAAGCTCGCCCACGAAGCCCCCACCAAGCTCCTCTTCCCCCTCCTCCTCTTCATCTTCCCGGCCACGATTATCGTCCTCCTCGGCCCCATCCTCGCCAACGTCCTACGCGACTTCGCGTAAGCACGCCAAAAGCGGCGCAGGTTAGCAAACACAAAGAAGCACACCAGGCTGCGCAGAGGGAAACCTCTGGGCAGCCTTTAAGGTTTTGCCGTGGCCTGCTCCGCAGGTCACCGGGCCGGGCCCAAAACGAACCCGGGGCGGCTCGCTACGCTCGCAGCGGACAGCGGACAGCCGTTAGCTGT
>CAMGJH010000067.1 GCA_946056345.1 uncultured Lentisphaeraceae bacterium
ACGGGGCCTTATTACCAATAAGACGGGGCCTTATTACCAATAAGACGGGGCCTTAATAGTTCGCCTCGGGCCAGGTTGACCTCGGACCCCGGGCGTTTTACATTTTTATCCGCCCCGGGTGTGAAAGGCGGAGCAGGCCACTGCAAAACCCTTAGCGGTGCCTTTCAGCCTTTCCCCCTGCGCAGCCCTGTGTGCTTCTTTGTGCCCTCTGTGTTCTTTGTGGTTTCCTCTTGCGTAGCCATCCGCCCCGGGTTGGCCTCGAGGTAGGCCCGGGTTCGGGGTCGCCCCGGGCCGGGTTCGTTTTGGGCCCGGGGCGAGAGGGGGGGCTATCACTAGATGTGGCGGAAATGGGCGAGGGGGTGGGCGCGGCGAAAGGGCTTGAAATGGCGAGACTTTCGCGTTGGGCGGCGGGGCAGGGTGGCCGGTCGAGAACACAATATATTGCGGTGTGCTGCTTGTGAGTGCCGTATATATTGTTTGACAGGGGCGCGCGTTTTGTCGTATTCTGGGCCGCGTTGCACCCGGACGGGAGCGTGTTTGTTGGCGCACGGACCGGGGGACAATTTGGAAACACACTCAGCTTAAGGAAGCGTATGATTAAGACGGTTATCAAGCGTGACGGGCGTCAGGTGCCCTTCAATCTCGCGAAGATTGCTACGGCGATTGTCAAGGCGTTGGCGCAGACGCGCGCGAGTGAGCAGCTGCGCGACAAGGATGACTTCGAGCTCGAGGCCCTGGCGAACAAGTTGGCCGAAGAGGCCACGCGCAAGGTGACCACCGAGACGCCGGATATCGAGCAGATCCAGGACGCGGTCGAGCGCGTGTTGATGGATAACAATCTGCCCGACACGGCCAAGAGCTACATCCTCTACCGCGCGGATCGCTCCCGTGCCCGCGAGCGCAACACCAAGCTGATGCGCACCCTGGCCGACATCGTCCACTCTTCGGCGAAGGATTCCGATGTTAAGCGCGAGAATGCGAATATCGATGGCGACACGGCGATGGGCTCGATGCTGAAGTTCGGCTCGGAGAGCTCCAAGCAGTTCTACATCAACAATATGCTCCGCCCGGAGGTGGCCCGCGCCCACGAGCAGGGCGACATCCATATCCACGACCTCGACTTCTACAGCCTCACGATGACTTGCTGCCAGATTGACCTGGTGGACCTGCTCTCGCGCGGCTTCAGCACCGGTCACGGCTTCCTGCGCGCCCCCAAGGACATCCGCTCCTTCGCCGCCCTCGCCTGCATCGCCATTCAGTCCAATCAGAACGACCAGCACGGCGGCCAGGCGGTCCCGAACTTCGACTACGCGATGGCTATCGGCGTGCGGATGACCTACGCGCGCCATTACAAGGCCGCGATGCGCGAAGCGATTGAGCTGCTGTGCGACCCGGTGTTGGCCAACGACATCACCCTGCCCGAGCCCCCGACGATGGCCCAGGCCGATGACCCCGCCTTCACCGCTCAGGAGGCCGAGGCCCTCAAGGCCTCCGGCGTGGCCGAGGCGAAGATCCCCCAAATCCAGGCCTTCGCCCGCGCCCATGCCCTCAAGGGGACCGACCGCGACACCTATCAGGCGATGGAAGCGTTGGTCCACAACCTCAACTCGATGCACTCGCGTGCCGGCGCGCAGACGCCCTTCTCCTCCATCAACTACGGCACCGATACCTCCCTGGAAGGCCGGATGGTGATGAAGAACCTCCTGCTCACCACCCAGGCCGGCTTGGGCGACGGCGAGACACCGATCTTCCCCATCCAGATCTTCCGCGTGAAGAAGGGGGTCAACTTCGATGAGGGCGACCCGAACTACGACCTCTTCAAGCTGGCCTGCGAAGTGAGCGCCAAGCGCCTCTTCCCCAACTTCGCCTTCCAAGACGCGCCCTTCAACGCCAAGCTCTACCGCGAGGGTCACCCCGAGACGGAGATTAGCTATATGGGCTGCCGCACGCGCATTGGCGACAACGTCTACGATCTGGATAAGTCCCAGGTCTGGAAGCGCGGCAACCTCTCCTTCACCTCCATCAACCTCCCGCGTTTGGCCATCCAGAGCCATGGCAGCCTCAAGACCTTCTACGCCCAGCTCGACGATATGCTCCAGTTGGTGCGCGATCAGCTCCTCGACCGCTTCGAGGTCCAGGCCAGCAAGCACGTGCGCAACTTCCCCTTCCTGATGGGCGAGGGCATTTGGCTCGACTCCGAGAAGCTCGGTCCCGATGATGAAGTGCGCGAAGTCATCAAGCACGGCTCGCTCACCTTCGGCTTCATCGGCCTGGCCGAGACCCTTAAGAGCCTCATCGGCAAGCACCACGGCGAGAGCGAAGAGGCCCAGCAGCTCGGCTTGGAGATCGTCAAGCACATGCGCGACTATGCCGACCAGTGCGCCCGCGAGACCGGCCTGAACTTCACCCTCATCGCCACCCCCGCCGAGGGTCTCTCCGGCCGCTTCGTGCGGATGGACAAGAAGCGCTTTGGCATCATTCCCGAGGTGACCGACCGCGACTACTACACCAACTCCTTCCACATCCCGGTCTACTACCCCATCAGCGCCTTCCGCAAGATTGAGCTCGAGGCCCCCTACCACGCCCTCACCAACGGCGGCCACATCACCTATGTGGAGCTCAACGGCAAGATGGCCGACAACCCCGAGGCCTTCGAGAAGATCGTCCGCCACATGGCCCTGCACGGCATCGGCTACGGCTCGGTCAACCACCCGCTCGACCGCGACCCCGTCTGCGGCTACCGCGGCATCATCGACGATGTCTGCCCCAAGTGCGGCCGCCACGAGGATGACGGCGGGCCCCACTTCGAGCGCATTCGCCGCATCACCGGCTACCTCGTCGGCACCCTGGACCGCTTCAACAACGCCAAGGCCGCCGAAGTGCGCGACCGCGTCAAGCACCTGTAAGCGCTTGGCAAGCCTTGAAACACGGAACCCGCGGCCCTGCCGCGGGTTCCTTTGGGTGCCCGAATGGCCGTCTTGAAGCTCCGTATCGCCGGGATTATCCCCGAGTCCATCGTCGATGGGCCAGGCTTCCGCTTCGCTGTCTTCACCCAAGGCTGCCCGCACCACTGCCCCGGGTGCCACAATCCGCAGACGCACGACCCGCGCGGCGGGCGCGAGGTCTCGCTGCTCGTGCTGATGCGGCAGATTTGGCACTCCCGGCAGAACCTCGATGGCGTCACCTTCTCGGGCGGGGACCCCTTCTGCCAGCCCGAGCCCCTCTACCACCTGGCGCGCTGGTGCCACCGGCTGAAGCTCAATGTGATGGCCTACTCCGGCTGGACCCTGGCGGAACTCCGCGCCAAGCCCGAGTGTCAACGGCTGCTCAATGAGATTGATGTTCTGGTCGACGGCCGCTTTATGATTGCCTATCGCACCTTGGAGATGCGCTTTCGCGGTTCCTCAAACCAACGCCTCTACCACCTCAACCACGGCGAAGTCGTTTCGGTGGAGTAGGGGATGTCTGCCGGCAAGCGGCAAGCAGTTAGCTGTTAGCGGTTAGCGCGCGTTCCGCGACGGAGTGGATCTTAACTCAAGGACGGGCTTTACACATCAAGCGACAGCGCTGTCAGCTGTCGGCTGTTCGCTGTCAGCTTAGCAAGCGTTCCGCTTGCGGCTAGTTGCGATCGCGGAAGAGACGCACGCCGGCGACGACGCCGGGCAGGGCGTGGGGCTTGCGGAGGGTGACGCGGCAGGCGCGGATGCGCGGATCGGTGGCGAAGGCCGCTTCGGTGGCGAGCTGGGCCGCGCGCTCGACCATCTGGCAACGGGCCTCGGTGAGGGCCGAGCGGACGGCTTCGGCCACGGCCACATAGTTGACGGTGTCGGCCAGAGCATCGCTGCGGCCGGCGGGGCGAAGGTCGCAAATCAGTTCCAGATCAAGGAAGAGTTCCTGGGGGAAGGTACGCTCGTGCGGCAGGTCGCCGATGATGCACTCCACGCGCAGCCCTTCTAGGAGGATGGAGTCGGGCTCAGTCACGGGGCTCGGCCTCCTCGGCTTCGGCGGCCTCCTCTTCGCGGATGGCCTTACGGATAAAATGGATGCGCACGCAGAGCCAGGCCAAGGTGGCCAGAGCAACGGGGCCAAGGACCAGGAGCATCGCATCGTTGTGGTCTAGGCTCCAGGTGCGGATAGCCTCGAGGCCGGCGAGAACCTTGCGCCCCCAGAAGAGCCAGAGGAGCGCGGCAAGGCCGAGGGCCGGACCGAAGGGAATGGCCAGCGCCTCCCCTTCGCGGAGGGTCTTGCGGCAGTGGCTGACGGCCATCGCCCCCAAGCCCATCACCAGCCCGAGCAGGGAGGCCATCGTTAAGATGTAGAGGAGCCCGGCCCAGCCGAAGAGGGCACCAAAGAGCATCATCCACTTCACATCGCCAAAGCCAAAGGCATCTTGCAGGAAGATACGCCGCCCCAGCCACGCGATGGCAAAGCCAATCCCAAAGCCCGCGCCCGCGCCAATCAGACTGCGCACCACGGCCACCAGCCAATCGTCGCACCCCTGGAGCACGGGGTAGGCAGCGCTGACGACCAGGGTGATGAGGGTGCCGCCCAAGGAGATGCGGTCGAGGAGGATGCGGTGGTCGATGTCGATCATCACATCCACCACCGTCGAGGCAACGAAGAGCCAGAAGAAGGGGATGAGCTCGGGGATGGGCAGGCGGTTGAGGCCCAGGAGGCTGGGGTTGCCCCACATCTGGAAGACCAAGAGGAAGAGGAGCGCGGTCAGCGCCTCAATGAGGGGATAGCGGAAGCTGATGGGGCTCTTGCAATAGGCGCACTTGCCGCGTAGGACGAACCAGGCCAGGACCGGGATGTTGTAGTACCACGGGATGACCTTGCCGCAGCCGAAGCAGTGCGAACGCGGGGTGACCACCGATTGCTCAAGGGGAATGCGGTAGATGCAGACATTGAGGAAGGAGCCGACAATCGCCCCCAGGCAGAGGACAAAGCCCAGCGCCCAACGCATCAGGAGCGTCAGGTCCTCCTCCGAAAGTCCAACGAAGTACTCACCCATGGGCCAGGCCCTCTAGGACGGCGCGCTCCATCGCCTCGCGGTCGGCCTCGCGGCCGGTCCAGAAGGCAAAGGAGAGGGCGCCTTGCTCAACGAGCATTCTCACGCCATTGGCGCAGCGCACGCCGGCCTGACGCGCCTCAGCCATCGTCGGCGTCTCGGGCTTGCCGGGGGGAATGACGATGTCGTAGAGGCACTGCTCGGCGCGGAAGTCGGCCGCGTGGGCCGCCGGGCCGGGGAAGACCGCCAGGCCGCTCGGCGAACACTGTGCCACAAGGTCGGCCTCGCAAAGGCGGGTGTGGTCGATGGCCTCGACCGGGACCCCGGCGTTGCCGGCAATCTCGCCAGCCAGGGCCGCGACGCGCGCTGCGTCCACATCCAGCAGGCCAATCCACGCCACGCCCGCGTAGGCCAGCGAGAGCGCCACGGCCCGCCCGGCCCCGCCGCATCCGATGACCGCCACGCGCTTGCCCGCCGGCTCGAAGCCGAGGGTGACCTTGGCAGCGGCCAGGAAGCCGGGGCCATCGGTATTGTGCCCCAGGCGCTTGCCATCGCGGAAGAGGACGGTATTGACCGCGCCCAGGCGCTGCGCCTCGGGCGAGAGCTCATCCATCATCGGCACGGCCAGCTGCTTGTGCGGGATGGTGAGGTTGAGCCCGGTGAAGCCCTCGGACTCCAGCGTGTCCAGGGCCTGGGCGAGCGCCTCGGGGGGCACATCGCGCTTCTCATACTGCCCGTCAAAGCCGATGGCGCGGAAGCTGGCCGCGTGCATCACGGGCGAGAAACTATGGGCGATCGGGTGGCCGAGGACGGCGAAACGCGGGGGCGTGGTCATAGCGTTGGGCGGACTACTCTTGAATCATCGCGATGGAGCCCGAGCGCGAGATGTCGAGCACATCAAAGGGGTGCATCAGCGTCAGGAATTGCTCAACCTGCATCTGCGAACCGACCATCTGAATGGTGAGCGAATCGGGGTGGACGCCGAGGATCTTGGCCCCGAAGAGCATCGCCACTTCGATGACCGGCGCACGGCCGGTGGCACGGGTGCTGACCTTGATCAGCAGGGCCTCGCGATCGATGTGCGCCTTGGCCGTCACATTGTCCACGCGGAAGACGTTAATCTGCTTGGCGAGTTGGGCGACCACCTGGTTGATGACCTTCTCGTCACCGGGGATGACGATGGTCATCTTGGAGATGGAGTCGTCATTCGTGGGGCCGACGTTGAGGGTCTCGATGTTGTAGCCACGGCCGGAGATGAGGCCGACGATGCGCGCGAGCACACCAGGGCGGTTCTCGACCAGGAC
>CAMGJH010000068.1 GCA_946056345.1 uncultured Lentisphaeraceae bacterium
GCGTAAACGCGGCGAGCTGTTGCTTACCACTGCGCAGGGGCCCTTCTCGGTCCCTGCGCGTTGTTTTCTTCTGTTCCCGTCTCGGGCTCAGGGACAGGCACGCCGCAGGCGGGTGGCGTGGGGCGCGTGTGCCGCAGGCGGGTCGGCGTGGTGCCACGGCCTGCTCCGTCAGGCCGCCCCGCGCGCGCCCTGCGCGCTTGTGGTATACTGCGCACCAACGGAGGACCTTATGGCACCGCTAGGCACGCAGGTTAGCAACCACAAAGAACAAAAAGAGCACAAAGGGAATGGCACGCTAGGTGCGCGGGATTGAGCACAAAGGGAAGCGTAGAAGGTTTTGCAGTGGCCTGCTCCGTCAGGCCACACAGGAAGGTTGAGCGAAGCGAGCGATGAAGGAAGCGTTTGAGGCGTTTTGGCAGAAGACGTGCCGGCTGAATTGGGCGGTGCTGGGGGCATCGCTGGTGTTGGCGGGGGCGGGGGTGATGTTCGTGCGCTCGGCGTGTTCGTCTCGGGCGACGGAGGCGTTGCGGCAGTTGTGGGTGGGGCAGTTGGAGTTTGTGGGGTGGGGGGCGCTGCTGATGGTGGTGTTGGCGTATTGGGACTATCGGCGGTGGGCGCGGGTGTCGGGGTGGGTCTATATGGGGGTGTTGGCGGCGTTGGTGTTGGTGTTGGTGCCGGGGATTGGGGTGGCGCGGATGGGGGCGCGGCGGTGGCTCTTTGGGTTGCAGCCGAGCGAGCCGGCGAAGTTGGCGGTGATTCTGATGCTTTCGTGGGTGTTGAGCCGGTGGGGGGTGGGGATGCGCGGGGCGCGGGGGCTCTTGGTGTGCGGGGTGCTCGCCGGGGTGCCGGCGGTGTTGATCCTGGCCGAGCCGGACTTGGGGACGGCGTTGGTGTTGGGGCCGACGGTGCTGGCGATGCTGTTTGCCGCGCGGGTGTGCCCGAAGGTGTTGGGGCTGGGGGTGCTGTTGGTGGCGCTGGCGGTGGGGTATGAACTGACCTTGGTGAAGGTGGCGAAGGCGGAGGGGATCGACCCGGCGCGCGCCGAGCGGTTGGTTCGCTGGACGGGGTTGCGCGAGCATCAAGTGCGCCGGGTGGAGACCTTCCTCTATCCGATGCGCGATCTGCACGCCAATGGCTACAACGCCTACCAGAGCGAGATTGCCGTGGGGAGCGGGGGAATGACGGGGAAGGGCTATGGGCGCGGGGTGCAGCATCGGCTGGGATATTTGCCGCCGGTGGTGAGTATGAATGACTTCATCTTCCCGGTGGTGGCCGAGGAGACCGGTTTTGCGGGGTCGGCGGCGCTCCTGGGGCTCTACCTCTTCGGGATTTTGGTGCCGGGGAGCATCATCGCGTTGCGGTGCCGGGACGATCTGGGGCGGCTGCTGTGCGTGGGGGTCTTAACCTTGCTTTTCTGCCACGTTTTTATTAATATAGGAATGACAGTGCGAATAGTGCCTATAACAGGGCTCCCGCTGCCGTTCATCAGCCAGGGCGGAACGTTTATGCTCGTGATGATGGCGTCAATGGGAGTTTTGCAGAGCGTGGCGATCCACGGGAGGATCTCCGAGGCGGTGTTTCGGCACTGACGAACGAAACCCTTTTGCGATAGGACTAAGGTATGTTTGGCTGGCTTTTCAAGCGCAAGAGCAAGAAGCGCGAGATTGTCGTTAATGTAGAGAAGCTTGAGACGCGCGTGGCGGTGGTGGAGAACGGGCGCGTCGAGGAGTTCCAGGTGGAGCACCCGATGGAGGAGCGGTTGGTGGGGTGTATCTTCAAGGGCCGCATTCAGAACCTCGAGCACGACCTGCAGGCCGCCTTCGTGGATATCGGCCTGAAGAAGAACGCCTTCCTCCACTATTGGGATATGATCCCCGACGAAGAGGCCGGCCTGGCCGACGAGGAGGACGAGGGGCGCCAGACCTCGCGCCGCCGCCGCATCTCCAACGAGGAGATCGCCAAGCGCTTCCCTCCGGGTAGCGAGATCGTGGTGCAGGTGACGAAGGGGCCGATTGGCACCAAGGGGCCGCGCGTGACGGCGAACCTCTCGCTGCCGGGGCGCTACCTGGTGATGATGCCCTCGGCCAAGTCCACCCGCGGCGTCTCGCGCAAGATTGCCGACGCCAAGGAGCGGTTGCGCTTGAAGAAGATTCTGGACCGTCTGCCGTTGCCGCCCGGGGTGGGGATTATCGTGCGGACGGTCGGCGCCGGCGCGAACCAGCGCGCCTTCTGCCGCGACCTGCGCAACATTCTGGACGTGTGGGGCCAGTTGCAGAACAACATCAAGACCCTGCGCGCCCCGGCGTGCGTCTACTCCGAGCCCGACCTGGTCGAGCGCGTGGTGCGCGATTGGCTGACTGAGGACATCGACCGGGTGACGATTGACGACGAGGAGGCCTACAACCGCATTCGCGAGGTGGCCGGGCGCATTTCGCGCCGCGCCCGCCGCGTCATCGAGCTCTACAAGGGCCACCTGCCGATCTTCGACCACTATGGCGTGGAGACGCAGATGGAGGAGGCCTTCCGGCGCAAGGTGAACCTCAAGAGCGGCGGCTATCTGGTTATCGACGAGACCGAGGCGCTCATCGCCGTGGACGTGAACACCGGGCGCCACCGCGGCAAGGGCTCGCAGGAGGAGGCCATCTTGGAGGTGAACCTGGAGGCCGTGGAGGAGGTGGCCCGGCAGATGCGCTTGCGCAACATCGGCGGGCTTGTGGTCATCGACCTCATCGATATGAAGAGCCGCAAGCATCAGAACCAGATCTACAAGGCGATGAAGGCGGCGGTCCGGCGCGACCGTGCGCGCACCAACGTGCTGCCCATCTCCGAGCTCGGGCTGATGGAGATGACGCGCCAGCGCCAGGAGGAGAGCCTCCTCTCGCAGATGTATATCGATTGCCCCTACTGCAAGGGCCACGGCGTCATCAAGAGCCCGTTGGCGCTCTCAGTGGATATCCAGCGGCAGATCGCCGCGGTGATGCGCACGCAGCAGGGGATGGGCCACGGTGAAACGGACTTGCAGATCCTCGTGGCCCCGGCCGTGATGGAGCGCCTGCGCAACGAGGACGAGCAGATGCTCGTGGAGATGCAGAAGCGCTACGCCGGGCGCTTGACCTTCAAGAGCGAAGTGGCGCGCCACCCGGAATCCTTCGCCATCCTCGACAAGAGCGGCAAGGTCCTCTACGCCGTCTCCGAAAGCCACGCTGTCTAAGCGCGCCTTGGGAAAGTTCCCTCTATGACACACCCTCATCTTCACCCGCTCCGCCGGCTGCTTGGCAGTCTGGCGGTTCTCTGCGCGGCCGTTGCGCTTTGCCCGGCGCGCCTGCCTGCGGCGGGAACGGGAGACTTCAGCTCGATGATGCCCAAGGCCGACGGCTCGACCGCTCTCTTTGGCTCGATGATGCCGACGCTCGACCGCAACTCCGACATCCAGGTGCGCGCCAACCACATGGGTGCCGACCGCGAGAACAACCGCGTCACGCTTGACGAGGAGGTGGTCATCCGCTTCTCCGACATCACCGTCCGCTGCGACCGGGCCACCTACGACGCCACCACCGGCGACATCCACGCCGAGGGCAACGTCTCCATCCGCTCCACCTCCGGCGGCAGTTGGTCCGGCGAACGGCTAGACTTCAACCACCGCACGGGCGAGGGCCTCATCGGGGCCGGCGTCATCCGCCAAGGCACCTTCGCCGTCAAGGCCGGGGAGGACGTGGTGCGCGACGAAGAGGGCATCTTCTATGCCCACGATGCCACCGTCACCACCTGCTCGAACGACGTCGACCACTGGCACTGGTCCGCCACCGGCGATGCGCGCTACAAAGACCGCGAGTTCATCGAGATGCGCAACGCCATTATCCGCCTCTACGGCTTCCCCTTCCTCTGGGCCCCCTACTACTACCGCGACCTTAACACCAACTACGGCTGGCGCTTTATGCCCGGCTACACCGACAAGTGGGGTGCCTACCTCCGCGCCGGCTACGTCTATCCCATCGCCGGCAGCACCGAAACCGAACGCTTCCTCTACGGCAAGACGATGGTCGATCTCCGCAGCCGCTACGGCGCCGGCGTCGGCCAAGAGTTCACCTGGAAGACCTCCGGCGTCTTCGGCGAAGAGACCCGTCAGGCCGGTCGCATCTCCTTCTACTACGCCAACTTCCACGGCGAAGACGAGCTCGACACCGAAGACTGGAAAGACCCCAACGGCTGGGACCGCGACCGCTGGTCCATCGGCCTCGAGGAGCGCCTCGACTTCTCCCCGCGCGACTTCCTCTCCATCGTCGGCGAAAAGGTCAGCGACTCCGAGTTCCGCTCCGACTACAAGGAGACCGCCCTCTACTCCGCCTCTCAGCCCATCGGCATTGCCAACTACGAGCACCGCGAGAGCGACTGGACCACCTCCATCGCCGTTATGGGCCCGCTCGACACCTTCTATGCCGGCGTCCGCCGTCTCCCCGAGTGGCGCATCGACTACCTCCCGCGCAATCCCTTCGGCATCCAAGGCCTCTACTACGAATCGCAAACCTCCATCGGCTACTTCGACCGCCAGCCCGAAAAGCACGACGGCTCCTGGGGCAACAGCTACTCCTGGAAGCCCGGCAACTGGGCCTACCTCGATGCCTGGCGCGCCGACACCCGCCACATCCTCCGCCGCCCCATCTCCCTCCTTGACGGCGTCACCCTCACCCCCCGCCTCGGCTGGCGCGGCACCTACTACTCCGACTCGATGGACGGTGACCCCCTCTTCCGCTCCCTCTTCGAGCTGGGCATGACCCTCCAAGCCCGCACCTGGCGCGACTTCGAGACCATTCGCCACACCTTCATCCCCTACCTCGACTTCACCTGCGTCCCCGGCTCCCAGGCCGACGCCGACGAAGTCCCCTACGTCTTCGACCGCCTCGACCAAGAAACCGAGTGGCGCGACCGCTTCGCCTCCGACGGCCTCACCCCCTCCCACCGCTACACCGGCCTGCGCCTCGGCCTGCGCAACCTCCTCCAAAAGCGCACCACCAAAGGCCTCAGCGACTTCTTCGCCGCTGACCTCTACGGCGTCTACGTCTTCCAAACCCAAGACCACTGGGTCCGCTGGCGCGGCCGCCGCCAGCCCGGCCGCAACAACTACAAAGCCAAAGCCGTCCGCGTCCCCGAAGAAACCGGCTGGCGCCTCCTCGGCCTCGACGCCTCCGCCGCCCCCGTCAAAAACATGCTCATCTCCTCGGACATTCAATACGACCCTGAGGACACCCGCCTCGCCTTCTGGGACATCAACGGCAAATATCGCATCTCCTCCGTCACCCTCTACGTCGGCTACCTCCTGCGCAACCACGACATCTACGACTACTACTGGGGCGATGTCATCCGCGACCGCGTCGTCTACGGCGGCTTCATCCACCACCTCTGCGAAACCATCGATTGGTCCGCCTACGCCCGCTACAACCCCGAATACAACGACCTCGAAGAAATCGGCGGCTACCTCCAATACAACCTCGACTGCATCAGCCTGCGCATCTCCACCGAGTACGACCCCGTCTACACCTCCCTCAACGGCCGCAAACACAGCCCCGACTTCCGCATCTCCTTCGACGTCTGGCTCCGCGCCTTCCCCAACAAAACCGAGCCCGACTGGATGTCCTGGGGCAACCTCTCCAACCACAATATGCTCCAATCCTACGACTAACCCCCTTTGCGCCTGTAGCTCAGTTGGACAGAGCAGCGGCCTTCTAAGCCGCGGGTCGGGGGTTCGAACCCCTCCAGGCGCGCCACTCTCCTCCCCCCCCGCCCCGCCCCCAGCGGGGCTTCTTTATGCCCCACAACCCGCCCCACACGCGCGGGTGAAGTGGAGGGCACCCGGGGGCGGCCGCCCCCGCACCACAGGTTTTGCAGGCCGCCGTCCCGGCGGCCCGGGTGACCTGCGGAGCAGGCCACTGCAAAACCTTTAGCGGTGCCTTTCTTCTCCCCCTGCGCAGCCTTGTGTGCCTTTTTCTTTGTGTTCTTTGTGTTCTTTTTGACATAGCTCCTTCGCTTCGCTCGGACTTGTGGTTTCCTCCTGCGTAGCCTTGTGTGCCTTTCTTTGTGCTCCTTGTGGTTTCCTCCCGCGTAGCCCCGGGCCGTTTTACATTTTTATCCGCCCCGGGTTCGCCTCGAGGTAGGCCCGGGTTCGAGGTCGACCCGGGCCGGGTTGCTTTTTTGCTAGGCGCTAGGCGCTAGATGAGAAAGCTGTCGCCGGAGGAGGAAAAGCCGGCCAATGGACTGCCAGCCCCTCCGTCGCGGCACGCGCGCTGTCCGCGATGAC
>CAMGJH010000069.1 GCA_946056345.1 uncultured Lentisphaeraceae bacterium
AGGTTGCCGGCGTGGGTGGAGACGAGGAGGCGGGCGGCTTTGCGGAGGTTGCGCACGCGCGTGTAGTAGCCCAGACCTTCCCAGGCTTTGAGGAGGGGCTCGTCTTCGGCGGCGGCGAGGGAGGCGATGGTGGGGAAGGCGGCGAGGAAGCGCGCGAAGTAGGGGCGAACGGTCTCCACCTGGGTCTGCTGGAGCATAATTTCGCTGACCCAGACGGCGTAGGGATCGGGGTGGCCGCGCCAGGGCATCTCGCGCTGGTTGGCGCGGTACCAGGCGAGGAGGGCGGCGAAGCTCTCGGCGAGGGCGGAGGAGGCGGGGGGCGGAATCATCTTGCAAAAAAGGCCCGCCTCCACAGGTGAAGCGGGCCTTGATGGGCGGCCGAAGGGCCGGTTAGCGCATCTGCGAGAGGAAGCGGATGTCGTTCTCGTAGAGGAAGCGGATGTCGGGGATGCCGTACTTAATCATCGCGATGCGCTCGACACCCATGCCGAAGGCGTAGCCGTAGACCTGCTCGGGGTCGTAACCGACGTGCTCGTAGACGCGCGGATCGACCATCCCCGCGCCGGCAATCTCAATCCAACCGCTCTGCTTGCAGACGCGGCAGCCCTTGCCCTTGCAGACGTGGCAGGTGAAGTCCACCTCCACGCTCGGCTCGGTGAAGGGGAAGAAGTGCGGACGGAAGCGCACGCCAATCTCCGGGCCCATCATCGCGCGGGCGAAGTAGGCGAGCGTGCTCTTGAGGTCGGCCAAAGAGACGGGGCGGGTGTCGACATAGAGGCCCTCAATCTGGTGGAAGTTGGCCGAGTGGGTGGCGTCGGTGGTGTCGCGGCGATAGCAGCGGCCAGGGTTGATGATGCGCACGGGGGGCGGATTGCCCATCATCGTGCGGATTTGCACCGGGCTGGTCTGCGTGCGCAGGAGTGTCTCGGCGTCGAACCAGAAGGTGTCGCTCGGGTCCATCGAGGGGTGATGGGGGGCGGTGTTGAGGGCGGTGAAGTTGTTGAACTTGTTCTCGATGTCCGGGCCGTCGGCCACGGTGAAGCCCAGGCGGTGGAAGATCTCGGCGGCCTCTTCAATGACGCGGGAGACGGGGTGGATGACGCCCTCGGCGCGCCAACGGCCGGGGAGGGAGACGTCGAAGGCCGCCACCGGCTCGGCGGAAGCCTGGAGCGCGAGGGTCTTCTCGGCGAGGGCGGCCTCGAAGGCACCGCGCCAGGTGCCGAGCTCCTTGCCGAAGGCCGGGCGATCGGCGGGGGGAACGTCCTTCATCTGCTTGACCAAGCCCGGGATAAGGCCGTTGCGGCCGAGGTAGCGCACGCGCAGCGCGTCGAGGGCATCGGTGGAGGTGGCGGCGGCGAGCGCCTGCAAAGAGGCAGCGTGTTCTTGCTGAAGTTCTTGGAGTGTCATAGTCTTGCTCGATTACTGATAGGATTCGGCTTCGGCCGGGAAGGTGCGGGCGGCGACCTCACCGGCATAGGCGCGCAGGGCATCCTGGATGGTCTGGCCGAGGGTGGCAAAGGTGCGGGCGAACTTGGGCACGTGGCCGATGTTGAGGCCCAGGAGGTCCTGCCAGACGAGGATCTGTCCATCGGTCTGCGCGCCGGCGCCAATGCCGATGACGGGGATGGAGACGGCCTTGGTAATGGCCGTGCCCAGGGCCGCCGGCACGCCTTCCACCACCAGGCAGAAGCACCCGGCACTGGCGAGGAGTTTGGCCTCCTCAATCAGGCGCTTGGCAGCCTCGGCTTCGCGCCCCTGGACCTTGAAGCCGCCCATCGCCAGGCAACTCTGCGGGGTGAGGCCGAGGTGGCCACAGACGGGGATGCCAGCCTCGACCAGGCGGCGGATGAGCGGCACGCAGCGCTCGCCGCCCTCGAGCTTGACGCCATCGGCATCGCCCTCTTTAATCAGGCGCAGGGCGTTGCGGAAGCCCTCGTCGTCGCTGACCTGGTAGGCGCCGAAGGGAAGGTCGGCAATCACCATCGGGGAGCGGAGCACGCGGGCCACGCAGCGGGTGTGGTAGATCATCTCGTCGAGGGTGACGGGCAGGGGCGAGTTGTGGCCCTGCATCGTCATCCCCAGCGAGTCGCCCACGAGCACAAGCGGGATGAGCCCGGGCTCGAGCGCCTCGATGAGCGTGGCGCTGGTGGCGTCATAACAAGTGACCGTGGCGAAGGCGCGCTTGCCCTTCAACTCCCGCAGCTTCTGCGGCGTCCAACTACGCATAGCGTCTCCTTAGAAGAGTCCCTTGACCTTGCCGGTCTCGACGTCGACATCGATGCGGCGATAGGCCGGGTTGGCGGAGGTGCCGGGCATCAACATAATCTTGCCGGAGACCGGGACGATGAAGCCCGCGCCCTGGTAGATGAGGATGTCCTGGACCTTCAGGCGCCAGCCGGTGGGGCGGCCAATCTTGGTGGCATCGTCGGAGAGCGAGTATTGGGTCTTGGCCACGCAGATGGGCAGGTGGGCCGTCTCGGGATTGGCCTCGAAGGCGCGCATCTTCTCAAGCGCGGCCGGCTCGTAATCGACCCCGTCGCCGCCGTAGACCTCCTTGACCTGCTTCTCGAGGCGCGCGGAGAGGGGCTCGGCCACGTCGCAGAGGAAGTGGAAGTCGTTGGGCTCCTCGCAGGCGGCGATAACCTGGCGGGCGAGCTCCTCGGCCCCCTCGCCACCCTTCTCCCAGTGCTTGGAGAGGGCGAAGCGGCAGCCGGCCTCCTCGACAATCTGCTTGACGAGGGCGACTTCGGCATCGGTGTCGGTGTAGAAGTGGTTGAGGCAGACGACCGGGCGGATACCAGACTTGCGAATGATGTCGATGTGCGCGAGCAGGTTCGTGCGGCAGCCGGCCTCCAGCAGCGGGAGGTTCTCCTGGGTGTAGGCTGGATCGAGGGGCGTGCCGGGCTTGACGTCGGGCGCACCGCCGTGGCGCTTGAGAGCACGGATGGTGGCCACGAGGACCACGGCATCGGGCTTGAGGCCCGAGCAACGGCACTTGATGTTCCAGAACTTCTCGAAGCCCATATCCGCCGCGAAGCCGCTCTCGGTGACCACGTAGTCGGTGAGCGCGCAGGCCACGCGGTCGGCAATCACCGAGTTCTGGCCGATGGCGATGTTGGCGAAGGGGCCGGCGTGGACGAGGACGGGCTGGCCCTCGATGGTCTGCATCAGCGTGGGGTTGAGGGCGCGCACGAGCCAAGCGGTCATCGCGCCGGCCACCTCCAGGTCATCGGCTGTGACGGGCTTGCCCTGCTTGGTGTAGGCCACGATGATGCGGCCGATGCGCTTGCGCAGGTCGGCGAGGTCGGAAGCCACCGCGAGGATGGCCATCACTTCGGAGGCCACGGTGATGTAGAAGCCCGAGTCCATCTCAAAGCCGTTGAGGGTGCCGGCGCCCAGGCCGATGCGGATCTGGCGCAGCCCCTGCGCGCAAAAGTCCAGCGCCCACTTGAACTGCACGCGCGCGGGGTCGATATCCAGGCGCGTGAGCTTCTTGGTGGCGAGCCAGGCGTCATCGTGGTTGCGCTCGTGCTGCATCCGCGAGTTGATGGCCACCATGCAGAGGTTGTTGGCCTTCTCGACGGCATCGAAGTCGCCCGTCAGCCCCAGCGAGAGGGGCGTGAGGGGGATGACCTGCGCCAGACCGCCACCGGCCGCGCCGCCCTTGATGTTGAAAGTGGGGCCGCCCGAGGGCTGACGGAGCGTGCCGCAGCACGCCTTGCCCAAGCGCCCGAGGCCTTCGAGCAGACCGACGGTGGTGGTGGTCTTGCCCTCGCCCAGGGGCGTGGGGGTGATGGCCGTCACGTCGATGTACTTGGCCTTCTGCTTCCCACCGGTGCGGGCGAAGACGGCGTGGGCATCAATCTTCGCGTAGCTGTTGCCATAGGGGATGAGTTCGCCGTCGGCCACGCCCAGGTCGCGCGCCACCTCGGCAATCGGGCGCATCTCGGTCTCGGCGGCCTCGGCAATCTGCCAATCTTTCAACTTCGTAGGATCCAACTTCATCGTCTTCTCTCCACATCTTGCGGCGCGTTTGGCGCCAATCACGTAAAGCTTTCTACGGCTGCGAGGATCTGCGCGGCGGTCTGCGCCTCGCTGCCGCTACTATCAATCACCCGGAAGCGCGCCGGCTCTGCGGCGGCCATCTCTCGGAACCCTTCGGCCAGGCGGCGATGGAAGGCCGCCTGCTCCTGCTCAAAACGGTCTGCCGGCCCCTTGCGTTCGGCCAGACGCCGGGCGCTCTCGGCCTCGGGAATATCCAGCAGAAGCGTCAAATCGGGCATCAGACTGCCGGTGGCAAAGGCGTTCAAGGCGCGCAACTGCGCCAGTTCCAGCCCGCGACCGTAGCCCTGATAGGCAAAGGTGGAGTCGCAAAAGCGGTCGCACAACACCCAGGTGCCGCGCGCGAGGGCCGGCTCGATGACCTGCGAAACCAACTGCGCCCGGCTCGCCAGGAAGAGCAACACCTCCGCGCGCGTCTGCGGGGCCTCGCCGGCCGCATTAAATTGCAGGAGCCCGCGCACCGCCTCGCAGAGCGGCGTTCCGCCCGGCTCGCGCGTGGTCAGCACCTCGATGCCCCGCCCGCGCAACGCCTCGGCCAGGCGCGCTAGGTGCGTGCTCTTGCCGGCCCCCTCGGGCCCTTCCAGCGTAATGAACTTGCCGCGCGCCATCACTTCGCCAACGGCTTGAGTTCCTGACCGGCCTTGCTGTCGCGCACAGACCAGCCCTTCGCGGCCAGTTCGTCGCGCAAACGGTCGCTCTCGGCCCAATTCTTCGCCGCACGCGCCTGAGCCCGCGCCTCGGCCAGGGCGGCAATCTCGGCGGGTATCTCGGCCTCGGCCTGGGCCGCGCCAAAGAAGATGAAGCCGAGCACCTTATCCATCCGCGCAAGTTCATCGAGCACGGCCTGGGCACCGGCGGAAGAGAGCGCGCCATTGAGCGCACCATTCGCCTCGCGAATCAGGGTGAAGAGGGCGGCAAAGGCCTCGGGGGCGTTCAAGTCGTCGGCCAACGCCGCGCCAAAGGCCTCCAAGTGCGAGGGCACGCGCACGCCATCATCGGCCGCGCCGGCCTTGACCCGCGCGCGTAGCGCCTCCACGCAGCCATCGATACGCGCCAGGGCCGTGCGTGCGGCAGCCAGTGCCTCGAAGGTGAAGTTCAGCGGCTGGCGGTACTGCGCGTTGAGGAGCACGTAGCGGATTTCACGCCCCGTGTAGCCCTTCTCCAAGAGATCGCGCAAGGTGAAGAAGTTTCCGAGGGACTTGGACATCTTCTGCCCATTCACGCGCAGGTGCGCGCAGTGCATCCAGGTGTGGACGAAGGACTTGCCGGTGACCGCCTCGGCCTGGGCAATCTCGTTCTCGTGGTGGGGGAAGAGGTTGTCGATGCCGCCGGTGTGCAGGTCGAAGCTCTCGCCGAGATACTTCATACTCATCGCCGAGCACTCCAAGTGCCAGCCCGGGCGACCGCGGCCCCAGGGCGCGTCCCAGACCACATCGCCGTCCTTCTCGTCCCAGCCTTTCCAGAGGGCGAAGTCCCCCACCCCCTCCTTTTCGTACTCATCGGCGGCAATCCGCACCCCGCTCCGCAGCGCCGAGCGGTCCAGGTGCGCCAACTTCCCGTAGCCCGGGAAGCGCTCCACGCTAAAGTAGACCGACCCATCCTCGCTCTTGTAGGCAATCCCCTTCTCGAAGAGCGCGGCAATCAGCTTCTGCATCTCGGCAATGTGATCGGTCGCTGCCGGATAGACCGCTGCCGGCTCCACATTGAGCGCCTTGAGGTCCGCAAAGAAGGCCTCGATATACGGCTTGGTATATTCCTTGAGCGCCTTCCCGGCCGCCTGCGACCCGCGGATGGTCTTGTCGTCCACATCCGTCAGGTTCATCACCTGCTTGACCTCGTAGCCGGCAAACTCCAGCGTCCGCTTCAAGAAATCCTCAAAGAGATAGGCCCGAAAGTTGCCGATATGCGCAAAGTTATAAACCGTCGGCCCACACGTGTACATCCCCACCTTGCCCGGCTCCAACGCAGTAAACGGCTCCAACTGCCGCGTCATCGAATTGTAAAAGCGCAGATCCATCGTCACGTCCTTTGCTAAAACGAGCCCATAGTGTAGCACAACCCCGAACACTTCGCTTGCACGCCCAGGCGAAGATGGCCGTTAGCGGTTGGCGGAAAGCCGTTGGCTGTTAGCGAATGGCGGGAGGCTGTGGAGGGATGGTGGTTGGCTGTGGGGCTGCTCACCCCCTCGCC